>NZ_BAAALF010000054.1:0-44745 GCF_039528135.1 Kitasatospora nipponensis
CCACGATCGACCCCAGTTCGACGGCGGCCGCCGCCGCCAGCGGGGCCTCCCCCGGCGCCGGCAGCGTGAGTCCCGCCTGCTCGGCCTGCTGCTCGCAGAGCGCCTCGGTGATCAGCACCTGGGCCACCCAGCGGTGCAGTTGGCGGTCCTCGGCGGTCCCGGGCGACGGCAGCAGGCCGGCCCGGGAGCTGCGGCGCAGCGCGTCGATCCTGCCGCGCAGCCGCGCGGGCGCGAGCGGGACGCCGTCGATCCAGGCGATCGCCTCCGCCGACGGCGCCCCCTGCGGCGCGTGCGGGTGCGCGTGCGGGTGTTGGTGCTGGTGTCCCGAGGCGGCGAGTGTCATCGGACGGCTCCGATCCGCAGCGGCACGCAGGCCGAGTACTGCACCCGGCCGAACCACATCACCTTCGCCAGCACCCAGGCCGCTCCCCCGGGGTGGTCCGGTGGCGGCGTCACCGCGAAGCCCACCTCGCACACGCCGTGCGCCGGCACCAGGGCCGGCCTGGTCACGACCGGCAGGCTGGTCCACGTCCCCCACGGCGAGACCAGCTGGACCTCGGCCCGGATCTCGCCGGCGGTGCGGTTGGCCAGCCGCAGCCGGAACTCGCCGTGGCCGCCCGGGCCGACCTCGACCACTTCGCCGAGCACCTCGACGTCCAGTCCGGTGGGCCGGCCCTGCTCCTCGCTGACGCCCTGGTGGTCGGGCTGGGCGCGCTCCTCGACGACCGGCGCGGCGGGCAGGATCAGCCGGGCCTGCGGGTCGTCACCCAGCACCACCGACAGCACGTCCTCGACGGTGTTCGCCGGGTCGGCGGGGGCGGCCACCGTCAGGCGGGCGCTGACGAAGTGGATCCCCTCGACCGCCCCGGGCCCTGGGCGCAGCGTCACGGTGAAGCGCTGGTGGCCGTCGGGGGCCAGGCCGAAGACCCGCGAGGGCGGCTCGGCGCTCCAGCCGTCCGGGACCAGCAGGTCGACCACGCCCTCCACCGCCGCGTCGCGCAGCTGGCTGCGCAGCACCACCTCGACGGTGGCCTCCGGGCCGCTGCCGGCCGTCGTGCCGGCCGGTGGGGCGGGCAGGTACAGCACGGCCGGGTCCAGGGTCACCGAGACCGGCAGGTAACCCATCGGCGCCGGGCCCTTGTTGTGCAGCCAGTAGCGGGCGTACACCGCGCGGACTACCTCGCCGGCCGGCCCGAGCAGGTCCGTGCGGCCCGGCGCGACCGACTCGCTCTCCGCCTCGGGCCCGGCCTCGGACACCGACCCCGCCCCCGGCTCGTACGCCGGACCCGCGGTCACGGTCGCCACCTCGAAGCCGCCCAGCGCGATCTGCCCCAGCCCCGGCAGCGGCTCGCCCGGGACCTCCAGCAGGTTCGCCCGCCGCGCCGCCCCCAGCGGCAGCGCCGAACGGACCCGCGCGGTGCCGGCGGTGCCGGTGCTCTCGGCCAGCCGCAGGGTCACCGCGGCGGCCGGGTCGACGGGCACCGCGCTGCCGCGCGCGATCGGGTTGCCGGTCGGCTTCAGGGTGGCGAGCAGGACGTCGCGGGCGGGCTCGACGGCGAGCAGCTCGTGCCGGGCCGGCAGGTCGCCGCCGCTGCCCGGCAGCGCCCGCGCGATCAGCGGGGTGCTGAACTCCTGGCCGCGCGAGGGCAGTCGCAGCTCCCGCCAGTCCCCGTCGCCGGCCACCAGGGCGTAGTCGAAGTCATGGGTCCAGTGCTGGAGTTGGAAGCCGCTGCCGTCGGGGACGGTGCGCCGCGGCGGGTCCAGCCAGATACCCGAGGGCCAGCCGGTGCAGGAGCGCATGAGGGACAGGTGCAGCGCACCGGTGGGGTCCACCGCGAAGCCGGGCAGGCCGTAGGTGAGCAGGGCCACCGTGCGCCGTTCGCTCTGCTCGACCGGTCCCGGCCCGGCGGTGGTCGCGGTGATCCGCGCGTCGGCCAGCTCCTCGACGGCCCGGGCCACCCGGCGGACGAGCGCGGCGCCGTCCGTTCCGGCCAGCACCAGCGCGGGCAGCGCCGCCAGGTCGCGCAGGTCGGCGCCGGGCTGCCAGACCTCGCGCAGCGGCCGGTCGGCCGGCACCCAGAGCGCGGCGCTGCCTTCGGCGGCCAACTGTCGTTCCAGTTCAGCTCGGTAGGCCGGATCGCGACCGGCCAGCAGCTCGGCGGTGAGCGCGTTCTGGGTGGGACCGCCGAGCAGGATCCGCACGTCCGGCAGGTTGGAGTCCACCTCCAGCCAGCCGTAGCGCGAGCCCGCGGCGCTGGAGGTGGTCGCGGTGACCCCGGCCCGGGCCAGGGCCACCACCAGCTCGCGGGCGGTGGTGGCGCCCGTCTCGTGGGTGTCCACCACGACCTCGGCGATCGCGACGGCCCGCGCGCCGAGCCGCTCGCCACTCGGGGCGCCGATCTCGATCCGGACGGTGCTGCCCAGCCCGAACCAGGTGTTGGCCGGATTGTCCAGGGTCCACGGCTGCTGGGCGCTGTCCACGTCGGGCAGCGCGAAGCCGCGGCCGATCACGGCGGCGGCCACCTCGCAGAGCGGCAGGCCGCCCTCGACGTCCACCGGGAACCGGACCCGCAGCAGGCGGTCGGCGCCGGTGAAGTCCAGCACCCTGGTCCGCAGGTCCAGCCGGTCGCCGCCGTGGTGCAGGGTGAGGGTCTGCTCGTAGCGCACCTCGGCGACCGTGCCGGTGACCACGATCCGGCTGCCGAGCCCGCTGCGCTCCACGCGCACCTGCTCGGCGGGCGCCGAGGCGCTGCCGGTCACCGCTCCGGTGGGCAGCAGGTGCCAGGGTCCCTCGCCCATGTCGGGGTGCGCGGAGTACTCCTGATGGACCATCAGTTCGTTTCCCAGCCGACCCGGTTGCAGCACCTCGCGGTCGGTGGCCAGGTCGACCAGCGAGCTGACGGCGCCGCCGCGGGCGGGGTCCACGGTGATCCGGTAGTGCTCGTTGGCGATCGTCCAGCCCTCGTCGGCGGGCAGCGTCAGCCAGCCCGTCGGCGCGGCCTCGTCGGCCACCAGGCGCCAGCTGCGCCAGCCGATGCCGGGCACCTGCTCGGCCCGGAAGCCGAGCACCACGCTGCGCTCGCCGGCCGCCTCCAGGACGAGCGGCACCCGCTCTCCCCGGTCGTCGCGCAGCGCGTAGCCGGCGGCGGGCAGCAGCGCACGGTCGATCTCGATCCGGACCGGGCCGGAGCGCGGGAAGGACATCGTGTTGAGGACGACCACCGCCGTCCCCTCGCCGCGGGTGTCGATCCGGGCGGTGAGCCGCCCGGCCACCGCCTCGCGCACCGCGCCGGCCAGGTCGTACGCCTCGCGCCAGCCGGTCAGCAGGTCGAGGTAGACCTGGTCCGACTCCGAGCCGGTGATGGCGTCGTGGTGGGCGCCGTAGGCGAGTTGGCGCCAGACCTTGTCCATCGCGGCCTCGGGGTAGCGGCCCTCGCCGAGCAACGCCGCCAGCGTGGCCAGCTTCTCGGCGTCGGTGGCCGCCACCTCGCCGGCCCGCTGGGCCTGCTTGGTGTCGATGTAGGAGACGTCCTTGCCGGTGTAGATCGGGTTCATGTCCCGTGACTGCGGCGAGGGTTGGACACCGCGCTCGGCCAGCTCGGTGCGCACCGCGGTGAGGAAGTCGCGCGGCGTGCCGCAGACGAAGCGCGGCCACAGGTAGCGCGCGTTCCAGTCGTGGTGGATCGCGGTCACCCAGCGGTTGGGCGGGGTGTAGTCGGTGCCCACCGGCAGCAGCAGGTTCCGTGTCGCGCCGACGGGCTGGAGGATCCTGAAGAGGTCGTGGACCGCCTGCTCGGCCTCGGCCAAGGTGGCGGAGGAGTCCATCCACCAGCCGGCCGAGTAGTGGTGGGGCATGTAGTGGGTGAGCACGCCCTTTCCGCTCGGCGCGATCCACTCGAACTCGCTGGGGAACTGCATCAGGGTCGCGTCGCCCTTGGCCTCGCGGAAGTTCTTCTGCACCGGCCCCCACTGGTGGAACGGGCCGCGGGCCCAGGCGCTGCCGGTCAGCCCGGCGTCGGCGAGGTAGCCGGGGAACTGCGGGTCGTGCCCGAAGACGTCCAACTGCCAGGCGGTGCGCGGGTCCCCGCCCAGGATGTCGCGCTGGTACCCGACGCCGTAGACGATGTTGCGGATCGTCGTCTCGGCGCCGGTGAGGTTGGTGTTGGGCTCGTTGTAGGTGCCGCCGAGCAGCTCGACCCGGCCCTCGGCGAGCAACGCCCGCAGCTCGGCCAGCCGTTCGGGGTGGGTGTCGAAGTACGGCTTGAGGTAGTCGATCTCGGCCAGCACGAAGGTGTACACCGTCTCGCGGGCGGCCAGTTCGAGGTGCGCGTCGATCAGCGCGAAGGCGTTGTTCTCCCAGAGCCGGCGGGTGGTGCCGTCGGCGGCCAGCAGCTCGGACGGACAGGTGTAGGCGGCCTGGGTGTTCCACCAGACGGGGTCGTAGTGGAAGTGCGGGACCAGGTACATGGTCCAGCCCGGCTCGGCCACCGTGAGGTGTCCCGCTCCGCGGGCCAGCACCGCGCCGTCCGCGCGGCTGACGGTGACCTCCAGCGGCAGCCGCCGGCCGGTGGGCGCGGACTCCACCAGGATCGGCAGCTCCAGCACGGCGGCCTCGCCCCGGCGGGTGAGCGTGTCCGCCTCCAGGTGCACCGCATGGGCCTGGCGCAGGCCCGGGCCGGCGGCCGTGACGCTCAGCGGGCCGGAGCGCAGCAGCCCCTTGCGGCCCAGCCGCACCCGCAGCACCTGGGCCGGCCGCTGCGACGGGCGCGGTTCGCCGGGCCGGCCGGACGCTCGGACGAACAGGTCGGTCGACTCCACGGAACGAACGTCAACGGGCATGGCCACCTCGGGATGCAGCGAGTCGTCTCGGTCGGCCGACGGTAGGACGGGCGCGCGGCCGATGTCAACGTTGTCCTACGGTCAGCTCCCCCGAACCGCGCGGAATCAGCCGGGTCTGCACCCGAATGGTCCGCACCGGCCGTTCGGGCTGGCGCAGACGCTCCACCAGCAGGTCGATCGCGGTGCGCCCCACCGCCGCCGGGTCCTGCGCGACGACCGAGACGGCCGGGCGCACCAGGTCCGCCAACTCGAAGTCGTCGAAGCCGACCAGGGCCGGCGGGTGCGGCTCGTCCACCAGCTCGCGCAGGGCCGCCATGGTGATCGCGTTGTTGCCGGTGACCAGCGCGGTCACCGGGTCGGGCGCCGCCCGCCAGCGTCGCAGCAGGGTGGCGATCCGCTCGTCGTCGGGCCGGGCGAGGTCGATCTCCTCCTCGCGCAGGCCCAGACCGTGCACCTCGGCGGTGGAGCGGAAACCGGCCACCCGCTCGCGGGCGGTGAAGATCTCGGGCGCGTCGCCGAGGTAGCCGATCCGGCTGTGCCCGTGCCGCAGCAGGTGCTCGACCGCGTCCCGCACCCCGCCGGCGTTGTCGGCCAGCACCGCGTCCACCTGGATGCCGCGGGCCGGCCGGTCGATGGCGACCACCGGGATGCCGCTGTCCAGCACGCCCTGCAGGTAGTCCTGGGACTCGGCGATCGGCGTGATCACCAGGCCGTCCGGCCGCCGGCCGGCCATCGCGGTGGCCAGTTCGCGCTCCCGCTCGGCCCGGTCGTGGGTGGAGGTGACGAAGACCGCCAGGTCGTGGTCGCGGGCCCGCTCGGCCGCCGCGTCGCAGATCGCCGCGAAGAACGGGTCGGAGACCGCGCGGACCAGCAGCGCGACGGTCCCGGTCCGGCCGCGGCGCAGCTGGCGGGCACTCTCGTTGCGCACGTAGCCCAGTTCCTCGACGGCCTGCCGCACCCGCTGGGCGGTCTGCGCCGAGACCTTCCCGTCGCCGTTGACCACCCGCGAGACGGTCTTGAAGGAGACCCCGACGTGCTCGGCCACGTCCTTGATCGTCGGCAGCCCCGGGGGGCGCCGGCCGCCGCCCTGGCCGGTCGTGGTCACAACCACTTCCCCATCCCGCTCTCTTGACAGCCCTGATGTGCAAGGCCAATGCTACCCCCACGCATTGACAACGTTGTCCCTTTCTGACCGCCGGCTTCCTGCCCTCGGAGGGGACGCGAACGCTCGGGTTGACCCGGGGAACCGCGCCCGGTCCCCCTTCGCAGAGTCGCGATCACCTGGTGACCGCGGCGCCACGGTCCGGAGAGTGAAGATGAAGCGTTGGCCCACCAAGACCGCGCGACCGCGCGCGGCCGCCCTGGCCGCACTCGCCCTGTCGGTCGCGCTGACCGGCTGCGGCGTGTCCGGTGAGAAGACCTCGGCCGCCCCGAGCGCGGGCGGCGCGATCGAGGGCGAGATCACGCTGCGCACGCTGGAGCTGAAGCCCAAGTTCACCGACTACGTCCAGGGCGTCATCGACGCCTTCCAGCAGAAGTACCCCCAGGTCAAGGTGAAGTGGGAGGACGTGCCCGGCGACGGCTACAACGACAAGCTCGTCACCGACGCCCAGGCCGGCACCCTGCCCGACGTGGTCAACGTCAACACCGACTCCTTCGACCTGCTGGCCGGCCGCGACCAGCTGGCCGACATCGGCGCCCTGGACCCGAGCGCCAAGGACCGCTACGTGCAGGGCGCCTGGGACACCTACCGCAGCCCGGGCAGGAGCGGCACCTACGCCTACCCCTGGTACGTCACGCCCGAGATCATGAGCTACAACAGCGACCTCGCCGCCCGGGCGGGCGTCGACCTGTCCCACACGCCCGCCACCGTGGACGCCTACTTCGACATCGCCGAGCAGGCCGCCAAGGCCTCCGGCGGCGCGTACTACGCCTTCATGGCCGACCCCGGCTCCCGACTGCCGGGTGACTGGCAGAAGATGGGCATCCCACTGCTGGCCGCCGACCGGAAGTCCTTCGTCTTCGACACCCCCGACGCGGTGCACTGGGTGCAGCGGATGAAGGACCTCTACGCCGAGGGCGCGATGCCCAAGGACTCGCTCACCGACGGCAAGAACCTCGACCAGCTCTTCGGCTCCGGCAAGCTGCTCTTCGGCCCCGGCTCGCCGAACTTCCTGGCCCAGGTCAAGGAGAACTCGCCGCAGACCTACCCGAAGATCAAGGTGCTGCCCGCGGTGACCGGCACGCTCGGCCACATCGGCATCTACACCCAGGCGCTCGCGGTCAACCGCACCTCCCAGCACGCGACCGCCGCGGACGCGCTCGCCTCCTGGGTGACCAACGGGCCCAACCAGGTCGCCTTCTCCAAGATCGTCTCGATCTACCCGTCCAACACCGACGGCCTGGCAGACCCCTACTTCGCCGACCCGGGCGACGGTTCCCCGGTCAGCCAATCCCGGGTGGTGGGCGCCACCGCGCTGCGCAGCGCCGACATCGACGCCAACACCCCGGCGCAGTGGAACTCCGCGGTCGGCGACGCGGTCAAGGCCCTGGTCCAGAAGGCCATGAAGGGCGAGATCAGCCCCGCCGACGCCCTCGCCCAGGCGCAGCGGCAGGCGAACCAGCTGCTCGCGGAGAAGCAGTAGTGGCTGCGGTCGGCGTCGCCGCGCCGGGCCGCCGGCGCGCCGCCCCCAGCGGCGCCGCCCGCTACCGGCGCTGGTGGGTGCCCTACCTGTTCCTGCTGCCCGGGCTGCTGGCGGTGCTGGTCTTCAGTCTCTGGCCGTTCGTCAACACCGTCATCCTGTCGCTGACCAACGCCCGTGTCCTGCAAGGCGGTTCGTTCGTCGGACTGAACAACTACGGCCGGGCGCTGCACGATCCGGCGTTCTGGCTGGCCTTTCGCAACAGCATGCTCTACGCCGTGGTCTGCGTGCCAGTGCTGGTCGTCCTGCCGCTACTGCTGGCCCTGTTGGTGAAGGACCGGATCCCCGGCATCGGCTTCTTCCGGTCCGCCTACTACACCCCGGTGATCGCCTCCAGCGTGGTGGTCGGACTGATGTGGCAGTGGCTGCTGGCCAGCGACGGCATCGTCAACACCGTGCTGCGCCGGCTCCAACTGGTCGGCTCCCCGGTCCCGTTCCTCACCGACAGCACGCTGCTGCTGCTCTCCTGCATGGTCGTCACCGTCTGGAAGGGCCTGGGCTACTACATGGTCTTCTACCTCGCGGCCCTGGGCAACGTGCCCGCCCAGCTGTACGAGGCGGCCGCCATCGACGGCGCGGGCGCGGTGCGCCGCTTCCGGCACATCACGGTGCCCTCGGTACGGCCGATGATGCTGCTGGTCGGCACGCTGTCGACGATCTCCGCCCTGCGGGTCTTCACCGAGGTCTACATCCTGGGCGGGCGCGGCGGCGGACCGGGCGGCGAGGCCAAGACGCTGCCCTTCCTGATCCGTGATCTGGGCGTCGGCTACCGGGGGTTGACCGGCTACGCCTCGGCGATCGGGATCATCCTCTTCCTGGTGACGCTGGTCTTCGCCCTCGCCGGCCGGCGGCTGGGCCGGGAGGAGGCGTGAGCACCGTGACCCGCCTCGCACGCTCCACCCGCTCCACGCGGCACGGCACCGGCACCGGCACCGGCACCGGCGGCAACGCGGGTGCGGTGCGCCCACCGCTGGGCCCCACTCCCCGGCGTCGGCGCCGCTGGCCGCTGCTGCTGCGCTACGCCGTCCTGGTGGCGGTCCTGCTGGTGATGTTCTTCCCGCTCGTGTGGCAGCTGCTGACCTCGCTCAAGGGGCCCGGCGAGAACATCTACGACGGCTTCCTGCCCCGGCACCCCAGCCTGCAGGCGTACCGCAAGGTCGCCCGGACCTTCCCGCTCTGGTCCTACCTGGGCAACACCCTGGTGGTGGCGGCCCTGGCGGTGAGCAGCAACTGCGTCTTCGCGGCGATGGGCGGCTACGCGATGTCGCGCCGGGGCTGGCGCGGGCGCCGGGCCGTGCACCTGCTCTTCGTGGCCACCCTGATGTTCCCCTTCGAGTCGGTGATGATCTCGATGTTCCTCGCGGTCCGCTCGATGGGCCTGATCGACACCCTGGTCGGGGTCTGGATCCCGGGCGCGGTCAGCACGTTGAGCATCCTGATCATGCGCACCGCCTTCCTCGCCGTGCCCGACGAGCTGGAGGAGGCCGCGGTGCTGGACGGCGCGGGCGAGTGGCGCCGGTTCTGGTCGGTCTACCTGCCGCAGACCCGCGGGACCCTGGCGGTGATCGCCATCACCAGCTTCATCGGGGCCTGGGACGACTTCCTGTGGCCGCTGATCGCGCTGCGCTCCAACGAGCACTACACCCTCCAGCTCGGACTGGCCACGCTCTCGGGCTCGTTCACCAACGACCAGCGCCTGGTCGCGGCCGGTTCGATCATCGCGCTGCTGCCCATCGCGGTGCTCTTCTTCGCCCTGCAGCGCGTCTTCTTCCAAGGCATCGCGGACGGCGCGGTCAAGGCCTGACGCGCCCTGCCACCACCCGCTCCCCACCCCCACCCAGGAGACTGACCGTGAAACGCTTCCTGACCGCCGCCCTCGCGTTAGGCCTGGCCCTGACGGCCGGCGCCCTGGCACCGAACGGCGCGCCCACCGCCGCGGCCGCCGCCCCGGGCGCGCTGACGCAGCCTGCCGCCACGGACCTTCGGACAGACGTGACCACGCCGGCGGCCGCGGCCACCGGCACCCAGCCCTACGCCTCCTCCTGGTTCCCCAGCACCCTGCTGACCTGGGATCCGGCCACCGACCCCGACGCCGCCTTCAACCGCTCGCACGTCCCGCTCCAGCCGCGCAGCAGCGACCCCGTCCTGCGCGCCAACCCCAACGCGCAGGCGGGCGCGGGTGGCATCACCTCGCTGGTCTCCTTCGGGCCGACCTCCAACAACCCCTCGCAGGGCTCCGCCGGCCCGAACTACTACGCCTTCAGCCACTGGCAGTACCTGGACAAGCTGGTCTTCTGGGGCGGTTCGGCCAGCGAGGGCATCATCCTCGCCCCCAACGCCACCGTGATCGACGCCGCGCACCGCAACGGCGTCAAGGTCTACGGCAACGTCTTCTTCCCGCCGACCGCCTACGGCGGCCAACTCCAGTGGGTGCAGCAGTTCCTGCAGAAGTCCGGCAGCACCTACCCGGTGGCGGACAAGCTGGACCAGGTCGCGCAGTACTACGGCTTCGACGGCTGGTTCATCAACCAGGAGACGGACGGCGGCAACACCGCTCTCGCCACCTCGATGCGCGACCTGATCCGCTACGCGCACAGCCGCGCGCCGGGCACCGAACTCATGTGGTACGACGCGATGACCACCGACGGCTCGGTCAACTGGCAGAACGAGCTCGACGGTTCGAACGACGCCTTCCTCCAGGAGAACGGCTCGCGGGTGGCCGACTCGATGTTCCTCAACTTCGGCTGGAGCACCGGCCAGCTCGCCTCCTCGGCCGCCGACGCCCGACGGCTGGGCCGCAGCCCCTACGACCTGTACGCCGGCGTCGACACCGAGGCCAACGGCTCGGCCACCGCGGTGAACTGGTCGGCGCTCTACCCCGCCGGGCAGCCGCACACCACCTCGCTGGGCCTCTACCGCCCCGAGTGGACCTTCAACTCCGCGAGCGACCGCGCCGACTACTACGCCCGCGAGTCGCGCTTCTGGGACGGGCCCACCGGGGACCCGAGCACCGCCCCGACCGCCGACGCCTGGCCCGGGCTCGCCGCCTACCAGGCCGAGTCCACGCCGGTGACCGGCAAGCCGTTCGTGACCTCCTTCAACACCGGCCAGGGCGACCGCTCGTTCGTCGACGGGCAGGTGATGGCCACCGGCGGCTGGAACAACCTCGGCCTGCAGGACGTGCTGCCCACCTACCGCTGGCTGGTCTCCCCCGCCGGCAGCGGGCTCACCCCGAGCCTGGACTTCACCGACGCCTACAACGGCGGCAGTTCGCTGCTCCTGACCGGCACGCTGAACTCCCCCGCCACCGTGCGGCTCTACCAGAGCAGGGTTCCGGTGGGCGCGACCACCCGGCTCGACCTCACCCTCAAGACACCGGCCGCCGGCGCCACCCACCTGAGCGCCGCGCTCTCCTTCACCGACGCCCCCACCACCTTCACCCACCTCGACCTGGGCAGCACCACCGGGACCGGCTGGGAGACCAGGTCGCTGGACCTGTCGGCCTTCGCCGGCCGCACGATCGCCCAGATCGGCCTCTACGCCGCCGGACCGGTCGGCAACTACACCGTGCACGTGGGCCAGTTGGCCCTCTACGACGCTCCCGCCACCGTCGCCGCCCCGAGCGCGGTGACCGTGCTGGGCAGCACCGACACCGCGGCCGGTACCAAGTCGCTGCGCCTGGGCTGGCAGGCACCGGCATCGGCATCGGCATCGGCGGTGCACCACTACAACGTCTACCAGCGCGACGCCGACGGCTCGCGCCGCTACCTGGGCGGCACCGACGGCACCGCGTACTTCGTGCCGGCGCTCACCCGCGCCGGGACCGACGCCGCCACCACCGTCGAGGTCGAGGCGGTCTCGGCCACCTTCCAGCGCTCGGCGGTGGCCACCACCACCGTGACCTGGTCGGGCACCGGCCAGCCGGGCAACCTCGCGCTCGGGCGCACCGCCACCGGCAGCACCCCGTGCAACGCGGCGGAGGGCCCGGCCAAGGCGGTCAACGGCAGCGTCACGGGCGGCACCAGCGACAAGTTCTGCACCCTGGCGGCGAGCAAGTACCTCCAGGTCGACCTCGGCGCCGTCCATCGGGTGAGCGGCTTCACCGTGCGGCACGCCGGCGCCGGGGGCGAGAACCCGGCCTGGGACACCCGGGCCTTCACCATCCAGCTCTCCACCGACGGCACCACCTGGAGCACGCCGGTGAAGGTCACCGCCAACACCGCCGACGTCTCCACCCACGCCATCACCGCCGGCTCGGCCCGCTACGCCCGACTGAACATCACCACCCCGACCCAGAACGGCGACCCGGCGGCCCGGATCTACGAGTTCGAGGTCTACGGCACCTGACCGCACCGGGCGGGTGGCGCTCGAAGGGCCACCCGCCGAGGCCCTTCTCGGCCCCCGGCGCACCCCCGTGTGCGCCGGCCCGGAGACCCGGCAACCGCAAGGCGCATCACGCGTAGACAACGCGCATAGACAACGCGCATAGATTCCCTCTTGACCACCGTGGTTACCGGGCCGTACGGTCTGGGGCGGCCGCCGCCTGACGAGCGATGGGCGACTCGCGCCCCGCCACGCGGCGGTAGAAGGAGCTGACCCCTCGATGCTCGGACGAACCCTCAAGAACCACTCCCGGACGGTCGCCACGCTCGCCGTCGGCGTCCTGGTGGGCGGCGCGGTGGCGGGCGGCAGCTTCGCGATCGCCGACTCGTCGACGCCGCGCACCGACCGGCAGATCACCAACATGACCGACGAGGTCAGCAAGATCAAGGCGTACTACGGCGACACCGTGGACGCCGGCGGCGAGCACTGGCCGTCCGCGACCAGCAACTACGCCAAGCAGGTCGCCGCGATCGAGAACGACGCGCAGAAGTACCTCGACAACAAGGCCAAGCACGACCGCGGCACCAAGAAGGCGATCGTCCTGGACGTGGACGACACCTCGCTCTCCACCTACAACTACGAGTTGGAGACCACCTTCGTCTACAACCCGACCAGCAACGCCCAGTACATCGCCACCAAGACCATGCCGGCCGTCTTCGGCATGAACACCCTGGCGACCCGGGCCGCGCAGGAGGGCTACACCGTCTTCTTCATCACCGGCCGCCCCGAGGCCCAGCGCGCCTCGACCGCCGCCAACCTCGCCGCCGTCGGCTTCCCGACCGCCGACGCCGAGCACCTGTTCCTCAAGAACAACGCGACCCCGCCGCCGTACCTCCCGTGCGCCCCGACCTGTACGACCATCCAGTACAAGTCCGGTACCCGGGCGCACATCGAGAGCCTCGGCTACCAGATCGTCGCGGACTTCGGCGACCAGCAGAGCGACCTGTCCGGCGGCCACACCGAGCGCACCTTCAAGATCCCCAACCCGATGTACTACCTGCCGTAACCGGCGCCCGGCCACCATGGTCCGCCCACCGCGCCCCGCCGGGCCGCCGTGGGCGGACCCATGACGTTCGGGTCACCCCGCCCGACCGTCCACGGGTCATCATTTCGAGGGATTCCGACCGCCCGTGGCCGAGCGCGCCGCCCACCGGGCCCCGGTCCCGCCGACCCCGGCCGCGGCCGCTCGCAGCGGGCCGACGACGGACCCGCGCGGGCCGGGCGGTGTGCTGCGGGTGGCTCAGACGGTGGCCGTGGGGCACCGTGCGGCGGGCGCGGCCCGACCTAGGGTGATCCCGACGCAGCCGGGAGACGGGGGAGGTGTCCCGGTTCCCGCCGCGTCGACCACCACTGCGAGGAAAGGCCGTGCCCCGTGTCTGCGCTCCTGTCGGACGACCTGAAGAAGCTGATCGACGACTCGCCGGTCTTCGCGACCGTGGCGACGATCCAGCCCGACGGCAGCCCCCAGCTGTCGGTGGTGTGGCTGACCCGGGACGGTGACGACCTGCTCTTCTCCACCACCGTCGGCCGCCGCAAGGAGGTCAACCTGCGCAACGACCCGCGGCTCACGGTCATGATCAACCCGCACAACGCGCCCTACACCTACGCCGAGGTCCGCGGCTCGGCCGCGCTCACCACCGAGGGCGGCCAGGAGCTGATCAACGCGCTGTCCCGGAAGTACACCGGCAAGGACTACGCCGACTTCAACCCGGCCTCCGTCGACGACGCCGAGCGCGTCGTCGTGCGGGTCACCCCGCGCAGGGTCGTCGGCTCGATCTGACCACCCCCCGCTGCGCGCCGTGCCCACGCCGGGCGCCGCGGCAGGGGCGCGGCGGGGGCCCGGTCACCCTCCACCGGGCCGGCGCCCCCCGGCTCACCGGGTCGGCGCCTCCTCGTCCGTCCCGCCCTCCCCGAGTGCCGCCAGCCGCTGCCGGATCGCGTCCGCCCGGGGCAGCCCGAGCTCGCGGTAGACGTCGTACGCCTGCCGCCAGTGCGCGAGGGCCAGGTCCCGCTGCCCGAGGGCGTCGTGGGCCTCGCCGAGCCCGGCGTGGGCGCGGGCCTGCTCGTAGCGGTCCGCCAACTCGGCCGCGAGCGTGAGCGCCTGCTCGTGCAGCAGGACGGCCGCCGCCGGATCGCCACCGGCCGCAGCGTTCTCCCCCAGCATGTTGGTGCTGTCCAACTCCACTATCTGGTCACCGAGTTCGCGGGCCATGGCGAGGGCCCTGCGGTGCAGTTCGGTGGCCTGTCCGTACTGCCCCAGCCGCGTGCGGACCACACCCAGCAGGGTCGTGCTGCGCGCCTCCCCGGCCGGGTCGCCGACCTCCTGGAAGATGGCGATGCTCTGCTCGTGGTGGTCGATCGCCTCCGGGTAGCGGCCGGACCGCTCCAGGTAGGCACCCAGGTTGCCCAGGATGATCGCCTCGACCACCCGGTCGCGCACCTCCCGGACCAGGACCAGGGCCTGGCGCAGGTACTCGCCGCCCTCCTCGTCCCGCTCCATCCGGATGTGGATCACCCCGAGGTTGCACAGCGTGCGGGCCTCGACCATGCGGTCACCGATCTCGCGGGCCACCGCGAGAGCCTGCCGATGGTGCTCCACGGACTCGGCGTAGTGGCCCAGGCGGTCATGGGCGAGGCCGAGGTAGCCCAGGATGTGCCCCTGTCCCACCCGGTCACCGAGCTCCCGGGCCGACTCCAGGGCCAGCGTGCTCTGTTCGATGGTCTCCTGGTAGCGACCCAGCTGCAGGTAGGTCAGTCCCAGGTTGCCCATCACCCGGCTCTCGCTGGCCCGGTCCCCGATCGCCCGGGCCAGCGCCAGCGCCCGCTCGAAGTGCTCGATCACCACCGGATAGTGCCCCAGGCGCCACTGCACCGCGCCCAGCGTGATCAGCGCCTGCACCTGCCCGGCGCGGTCCAGTTGGGCCTCGGTGGCGTGCAGGGCGGCGGTGTGCAGGGCGAGCGCGTCGCCGAAGCAGGCGTGGACGTCCAGGTAGCGGTGCAGCACGCTCGACAGGTCGCTGGTCTCCCCCGGCAGACCGGCCCGGTCCGCACCGAGCGCCGCGGCGACCAGGTTGAGCCGCTCCACCGACAGCCAACTCTCCGCCTGTGCCACATCATTGAACTCCAGGCCGCGACTGCCGGGCAGCTCCGGCAGGCGGTCGAAGGGTGTCTCGTGCGGGTAGAGCAGGGTGGTGGCCCGCACCGCGCTGCGCCGGTAGTGCTCCAACAGCCGGCCCAGGGCGGCGCGGCGGCCGGCCGCCGGCTCCTCGGTGTCGGCGGTGCGGATGGCGTGCCGGCGGAGCAGGTCGTGGAAGGTGTAGCGGCCCGGCGCGTGCTCGACGACGAGGTGGTGGTCGTACAGGTCGTCCAGCAGGTCCTCGGCCTCGGCCGGTGACACGTCGGCCAGGGCGGCGGCCGCCGGCGCGGCGAAGTCCTCGCCGGGGTGCAGCCCGGCCAGCGTGAACAGGCGCCGCTGGCCGGCGGTGAGGGTCTCGTAGGAGACCGCGAACGCCGCCGCGACGCTGTGGTCCTGGACCGACAGCTCCGCCAGTAACCGGTGCTGATCGCGCAGCCGGACCAGCAGGTGCTCCGGCGTCCAGGTCGCGCGGTGGGCCAGCCGGGCCGCGGCGATGCGCACGGCCAGCGGCAGGCGCCCGCACAGGGTCACGATCTCGACCACCGCCTCGCCGTGGCCGGCCACCCGGGCCGGGCCGACGATCTCGGTGAAGAGCGCCACCGCCTCGTCCGGGCCCAGCACGTCCAGCGACATCCCCACGGCCCCCGCGAGCGCGGGCAGCCGGCGCCGGGAGGTGATCAGGACCAGGCTGCCGGGGCTGCCCGGGATCAGCGGACGCACCTGGGCCGCGTCGGCCGCGTTGTCCAGCACGATCAGCAGCCGGCGGTCCGCCACCTCGCTGCGCCACAGCTGGGCCCGGTCCTCCACCTGCTCCGGCAGCCGGTCGTCGCCGACCCCGACCGCCCGCAGCAGGCGGGCCAGCGCGGCGCCCGCGTCCAGCGGACTGTCCCCCGGGGTGAAGCCGTGCAGGTCCACGAAGAGCTGCCCGTCCGGGAACCCCTCGGCCAGCAGGTGCCCGACGTGGACGGCGAGGGCCGTCTTGCCCACCCCGGCCATCCCGTCGATGGCCGAGATCACCACCGGCGCCGCGGGCTGCCGGCTCCGCCCGGCGACCAGCTCCAGCAGCCCCGCCACCTCGACGCTCCGGCCGGTGAAGTCCGGTACGGCGTAGGGCAGCAGCCTCGGCACCACGCGCCCGGGCGGACCGCCGGGCGCCGGCTGCGCGGCGGCCGCGGACGAGGGGTCGCCGGCGCTCGCCCCCGCCACCGCGCCTTCCTCCGGCTGCCGGCCGCGCGAGGCCGTCAGCAGGCGGTCGCGCGTCGCACCGTCGAGCTTCAGCGCGTCGGCCAGCCGGCTCACCGAGGAGACGCGCGGGCGGCGGCGCCCGGTCTCCAGCACGCTGATCGCGTGCGTCGAGATCCCTGACTCCTCCGCCAGCTCCTCCTGCGTCCAGCCGGCCTGGAGCCGCAGGTCCCGCAGCAGTCCCCCGAAGTCCACAGTCACCCTCAGCCCCATCGGTCCGGTCCCACCCGGCCCTGACCTTAGGCTCCGCCGCCCCGAAGCGCCAGACGAACGCCAGATCAACGCCATGGAGTGCGCGACGCCGCGCGACCAGGATGTTCCTCATCCGGCCGGGACCATCGACGCCGGTCAGCACCGAGAACAACAGGGGTGCCAGCAAAGGGATATGACGATCCGTCAGATCATCGACCGATCGCTCGGACCACCCGATTCCGCGCACCCCGCCATCAAGGGGGATGAATCATGCGAAACCACGAGTGTGCGACCCGCCGGTCCGGGTGGTCGGGCCGGCGCGGCACGGCGGCGCTGGCCACACTGCTCTGCGCGGCGGCCCTCGGCGCCCCGGCCGCAGCCGTGACCGCGACGGCGACGGCAGCCGGGACGGGGACGGTGGCGGCCACCGCGGCCGGCGCGGCCCTCACCGCCGGCAGTACCGAGGGAGCGCGGGCGGGCCGGAGCGGCGCACCCGCGGCCCATGGGGCGAAGGGACACCCGCGGCTGGCCAGCTTCATCGTCTCCGGCGACTAGGGCACGTCGGTCCCTGAGCCACCGGCCGGGCGGCGCGCGACCGGGCGCGCCGCCTGCGGCGAGGAGCGGGGGCCGGGCGCGTAACGTGATCGGGAGCCGACCCACCGTCACCTCCCGGGATGTGATCACACTGCGCGCCCGACCCGCCCCCCTCGCCGTCGCCCTCGCACTGCTCTGCGCCGCCTGCTGCTGCGCCCTGCCCACCGCCGCACCGGCCCGGGCAGTCTCGCAGGCAGCGGGGGCGCCGACCCCCGGCGTGGGCGATCCGGTCTTCCCGGCCCTGGGGAACAGCGGCTACCACGTCGAGGCGTACGACCTGGCCTTCCGCTACCGGCCGGACACCCGCACGGTGGACGGCAGCACCACGATCACCGCCCGCACGGACCGCCGGCTGACCCGCTTCGAGCTCGACGCGCTCGGCCTCGACATCCACCGCGTGCTGGTCGACGGGCGACCGGCCGCCTTCGCGACGCACGACGAGAAGCTGCTCGTCACCCCCGCCGACCCGATCGCCGCCGGCCACCCGCTGAGCGTCCTGGTGGAGTACGGCGCCGACCCGCGCCGGGCCCTTGCGCACACCGGCTGGGTGCCGACGCCGGGCGGGTTCGCGGTGGCCGGCCAGCCGCAGAGCGCGCACACCGTCTTCCCCTGCAACGACCACCCCAGCGACAAGGCCCGCTTCACCGTGCGGATCACCACGTCGGCCGACACCTTCGCGGTCGCAAACGGCCTGCTGACCGGCACCGCCCGCACCCGCGGCGCGACGCCGGGGCAGGACACCGTGACGCGCACCTACGTCCCGCTCCACCCGATGGCCACCGAGTTGCTCCAGGTCGCGGTCGGCGACTACACCGTGCGCCGCCGCCAGGGGCCCGACGGCCTGCCGCTGCGCGATGTCGTCCCGCCCGCCCGGGCCGCCGCCCTGGAGCCCGCACTGGCCCTGGCGCCCGGGCAACTGGCCTGGCTGGAGGCCCGGTTGGGACCGTTCCCACTGGAGACCTACGGGCTGCTGCCGGTCGACAGTGACGCCCCGGACGCCTTCGACTTCACCGGTCTGGAGACCCAGACCCTGACCCTCTACAAGCCGGGCTTCCTGCTGCAGCCCGAGCCGCGGATCGGCTCGCACCAGATGCACGAGCTGGCGCACTCCTGGTTCGGCGACAGCGTCACGCCGGCCACCTGGGCGGACCTGTGGCTCAACGAGGGCCACGCCGACTTCTACGGCCTGCTCTACCGCTACGAGCGCGGCTGGACCGAGCCGGGCGGCCCGCAGTCGCTGACGCAGCGGATGGCGGACGTCTACCGCCAGGCCGACCAGTGGCGCCAGGACTCCGGACCGGTCGCGGCGCCGAACGCCGCCGACCTCTTCGACAGCCAGCGCTACCTCGGCGGCGCCCTGGTGCTCTTCGCCCTGCGCGAGCGGGTCGGGGAGGCGGCCTTCGAGCAGATCGAGCGCACGTTCGTGCAGCGCTTCCGCGACCGGACCGCGAGCACCGCCGACTACCTCGCGGTCGTCGACGAGGTCACCGGCCAGGACCTGGACGGCTTCCTGACCGCCTGGCTGCGCGGCACCCGGGTCCCGCCGATGCCCGGCCACCCGGAGTGGACGCCGGCGCCGGCCCAGGCGACGGCCGCCCGCACGGCCGGCGCGGTGCCGCGCGGCACCGGCACCCTCGACCCACCGGCAGGCGCGGCGGCCACCCCGGACATCCCGGCCACCGCGGGCTGAGCGGGCGTCAGGGCGCGGGGGTTCGACGCTCGCGCCCGCGGTCGGGTAGGGTTCCGACTCGCTGGCGAGAAGACCCCATCGAGGAGGTGAGACCCGTTAACGCTGTTCCAGGTCGGGTGCTCCCTTCGCACGACTGCGCGGTTCCCCTCAGCTAGGGCTCAGCGGACCGCGGGAGCGCCCTCAGGCATCCCGAAAGGTTCCCGTGTCAGTCCCCTCCCCCTCCGTCCCCTCCCCCGCTCTCTCCCGCTCCGCCGTGATCAGCCGGCTGCGGTCCGCCGGCTGCGTCTTCGCCGAGGACGAGGCCGAGCTGCTCATCACCGCCGCCACCACGCCCGAGGAGCTCGCCGCCATGGTCGAGCGCCGGGTGGTCGGCCTGCCGCTGGAGCACGTGCTCGGCTGGGCCGAGTTCTGCGGCCTGCGGATCTCGGTGGACGCCGGGGTCTTCGTCCCCCGCCCGCGCACCGAGTTCCTGGTCCGGCAGGCCGCCGCGCTCACCCGGCCCGGCGCCGTGGTCGTCGACCTGTGCTGCGGTTCGGGCGCGCTGGGCGTGGCGCTGGCCACCCTCCGGGAGCGGGTCGAGCTGCACGCCGCCGACATCGACCCGGCCGCGGTCGCCTGCGCCCGGCGCAACGTCACCGCCGCCGGCGGCCGGGTGTACCAGGGCGACCTCTTCGAGGCGCTCCCGGACACCCTGCGCGGGCGGGTCGACGTGCTGCTCGCCAACGTCCCGTACGTGCCGAGCCGGGACGTCGGCCTGCTGCCCCCCGAGGCCCGCGAGTACGAGGCGCTGGTGGCGCTCGACGGCGGCGAGGACGGCCTGGCGGTGCTGCGCCGGGTGCTCGCCGGGGCGAGGCGCTGGCTGGCACCGGGCGGCAGCCTGCTGGTCGAGACCAGCGAGCGCCAGGCACCGCACGCCGTCGAGGCGTTCACCCGCGCCGCACTGGCCGCCCGGCTGGCCGAGTCCGAGGAGTTCTACGCCACCGTGGTGATCGGCACCGCCCCCGTGGCCGCGGACGGCGCCACCGGTGCGGCCACCGGGTGACCGGTTGCACGGCCACCCAACCTGTGAGCGGGTGTGTCGCAGGTGCGAGCGCGTGACCCGCTGCGAGCGATCCACTGCAGTCCACCACCGCCCTCAACCATCCCCCACCTCATGCCGTCGGCGGCCACTGTGCGCGCGATGCAGGCCGCCTGAGCGTCGGCCCGATGCACGGCGAGGAGGTTTTTGCGGTCACCACAGCCGCGGCTGCTTCAGATCGCCCAACGCCCGGCGAGCGGCGAGTGTACGCACCAGCGGATCGCCGAAGCCGAGGAGCTCGATCACGTCCTCGAGCCTCTCCTCCAGGAGGGGCTCGAGGAGGTCGAAGCGCCCGGCCAGGACCAGCACCTCCATGAGGAGGACCACCGACCTCTTGGTGCGGTCGTCGGACCGGCCCAGATATCGGTCTGCCGCATCCAGCGTTTCCCCGGCCTCCGTGACCGCTTCGTCCCACCGTTCCTGCTGGAAGTAGACGATCGCCATCAGCCGTCGAGTTGCGACAACGGCAGGATGGCCGGCGCCGAGAGCGGCTTCACCCCGTTCGAGCAGATGCCGGACCTCCGGTTCGACCGGGTCCGGGCCTTGGCCGGCCAGCAGCGCGTGCCATCGTCCCAGCTCGGCGAGGACCGTCTCCGCGGTGAGCTCCCCCTGCGACCGGGCCTCCGCCGCCTCCTGGGATTCGACCGCCGGACCGTCCGCACCGCCCCGAGCGGCCTGCAACCGCGACCTCACCAGGACGGTGTCGGGGTCGTCCGGCCCCAGGGCCGACTCGAACTCCGGGAGAAGCGTGGCCCACACGCCGGCGGCCTCGTCCCGGCGACCCGCTCTCTCGAGGACGACTCCGACGTTGTTGCGGGCCGTCAGGGTGTCACGGTGTGCTGCTCCCAGGCTCGCCGTCCGGTCTGCGACGACCCGTTCGACAACCTCCAGTGCCCGTCGGTGCTCACCTGCTTCCAGGAGGGCCTCGCCGAGCCCGCTCTCCAGGTCCGACACCAACGGATGCCCCACCCCGCTGATCGCCAACTGGACGCTGACGAGGTCCTCCCAGATCCGGGCGGCACGCCGGTACTGCCCCGCCTCGCTGCAGGCGCGCGCGAGCCTGCTCCTGCTCTGCCGGCTGGCCGGTGAGTGCGGTGGGAACCACAGCTCGACCACGTCGTTGACGCGCTCGCACAGCGGCACGGCTGCACGCCACAGCCCGCTCCCGAACAGCAGGTCGATCACGCGTTCGAGGAGAAGGGCGATTTCCGTGCCGTGATCCTCAGCTCTGGTGTAGCCGACCCAGGCGGACAGGTGTGGGGTGAGCGTGATGCAGCGCGCGGTCTCGCCCGGCGACCCGGGGTCGCCGAGATAGCCGGCGATGGCTGCGATCGTGGTGAACTGCCACTCCTCACCGAGCAATTGACGGCATTGCCGCTGGACCTGCGGCGCGACGGAGCAGGCGCCGTCCGAAGCTCGCGTCACCAGCCCGGCCCTGACGAGCACGGCCAGGTCCTGCTCCCGATCCGGCGTCGACGGGAGCAGCTCGACGGGAATCCGGTCCGGCGCCAGCCAGGCGGTGGTCACGAGTACGGCGAGCGCCGTCCCGGGAAGCGAGCCGAGATCGAAGTCGCCCACCCCGATCACGCCCCGGTGTGCACGAACGAGGCCCAGACCGTCGGCGTCGCGGGACAGCGCTCGCGCAACTGCCGGACCGCGAGGTGCAGCGCGCGGGCGGAGGTCTCGACCCGGAGTTCTCGACTCCCCGCATCCGTCAGGTCGGAGTAGAAGACATCGAAGATCTCCCCGGCCGTCGCATCGCTGACCGGCCAGAGCGCACCGATGACGTGGCGAAATCCTGCCAGTTGGAGGGCACCGGTCAGGTGCAGTCCTTCGTCGGTCAGGTCCGAGCCGGTCTCGGCGGTACTGCAGGCCGACAACACCGCCAGCTCACGCCCGGCCAGCTGGAGCGCGGCGAGCTCGGCCATCGTCAGCGGGTCCTCCTCGTGGTCGGCGAGCAGGAGTCGGCTCATGCCCGGGGAGTGGACGTCGGTCACCGCGTGGCAGGCCAGGTGGACGTTCGCATGGCCTGCCAACGCCGTCAGGAAGGCCTGCTTCGTCGCCTCGGTCCCGGCCAGCAGGCTCGCGTCGGGCAGCCAGTGCCGGATCGCGGCGACCTCCGTGTCGACGCCGCGCAGCGGGGCGGTCCCGGGGGCCTGTGCCTGCGCGACGATCACCGTCCGGGTCGGGCCGGTGCGCTCCGGCATCTGCCGTACGAAGTGCAGGGCGCGCAGACTCGTCGTGTAGGAGGAGACCACTCGGTCGAGCACGCCGTCCTCGGTCCCGTCGCCGGCGGCGTGCCAGGGCAGGTGGCTCAGGAAGCCGAGCGGGCACCACCACATGCGCGGCCAGTCGCCGCCCTGGGGCACGCGTTCCAGCCCGAGGTCGGCGAGGATCGGCTCGGCGGCTGCCGTCCAGAGCCAGGCCAACGTGTCACGCACCGCCGCCTGTGCCTGGAGGCGGACCCGCAGGGTGTAGGTGTCCGTCATCGCGTAGTGCCGGGCCGTCAGGAAGGTCAGCACCCGTTCCTGCGTCGGCTCGTGGGCCAGTTCGGGCAGTTCGAGGATGCGGACGGGCTGGTCGGCGTCGGCGGTGACCAGGACGGCGTACCCCTTCTCGTCGCCGGTGGCGATCAGGGCGATCGGGCCCTGTGCCGCCGCATCGGCGAGGGAGTGCTGCGCGTCCGGTGCGGCCGTGCGATGCAGTTGCCGCCAGCTGTCCATCAGCCTTCGCCGTTCCCGCGCAATGTCCCGTTCCAGCTCGCGGCGCCGGGAACCCGTCCCTGTCGCACTGTCGCGCAGATCGAGGGCCCGCAACGCGGCGGTCAGCTGCAGGAGTTCGGCGGTCTGTGACGGGTCCCTCCCGGATGCGCCCGGGTGGACGGTCATGACGTCCTGCGACAGCAGGCCGCGGCTTCGCTCGATCAACTCGACTGTCCGCACCGGGTCCTCGGCCGCGATCCCGGCCTCGATGAGCTGCCCGGTGAACCCGCGGTAGCGGCGCAGGACGTCTTCACGGTCGGCCCGGAGCGGGCCGGATGCGACGTTCAGCCGACGGAGATCGATCATCTCCGCCAGGTCGTCCAGGGTCCGGCCGGCTGTCGGCGCCGACAGCCGGCCGCGCAGCACCGCCGCGGTCGTCCTGACGTCGAGCCGGGCGTACGGCGAGTCGATCACCCGGTCGAACCCGGCGCGCGCCTCCAGGGCATGGCTCGGGTCTTCGGTGACCCTTGCCAGGTTTCCCAGCGCCGTGGCGCGTTCCAGTTCCGCGGCGACCAGGGTCCCGGCCATGGCGACGTCGGCGCGGGCCAGCACCTGCTCGGCGAGTCCGATCGCCGCCCGGAACCGCTCGACGTCGCCCGTGGCCACGCCCCGCAGGACCTGGACACGAGCCAGCTCGCACAGCACCATCGGCTCCTCCGGGCCGCCGGGTGGTACCAGCGCCCGCGCCTGTTCGCCGTACTCGACGGCCTCGTCGATCGTCGCCACCGACCGGTGCGGGGAGCGGTGGAAGATGTCGCCCAGAACCCTGGTCAGCAGATGCAGGATCGCCATGCGCTGCGCCGCCGGGAGGTCCGGGAACCCATTGGCCCGCTTGAGGGAGGTGAGTGCTTCCTCCAGCAGCTCCGGGCTCTGGCGGCGGCCGCCGTCGTAATGAACGGCCTTCGCATGGCTCAGGTAGGCCCCCGAGGCGGCAACGGCATCGGCGTCGTTGACGACCTCGATCGCGATCCTGCTCTCATGGACCGCCTCGTGCAGTGCTTCCAGGTCGTCGGTCAGCTCGTAGACGGTCCGGTGGGCCTCCGAAAGTGCGATCCTGACGAGTCTCGCCTTCGCCGGATCCGATTGCCGAATGGACTCGACGGCGGTGCGTGCCAGCGCGACCGCCTCCCGCGCCGGGTCCAGGTCATGGGTCTGCTGGGCGAGCCTGCCCAGCTCGGCCGCCAGGTAGATCCTCGCCAGCGTCTGTGTGCCGCCGTCCTCCGCCACGGTCAGCAGGCGCCGGCTCAGTCCGACGGCCCGTCGGAGTCCGTCGATGTCACTCTCCTCGGCCAGATCCTCCAGCGCCGCCTGGCAGAGGACCACGAGCACGGCGGTTTCGGTCGGGCGGTGCGGCGGCGACGAGGCCAGGAGGTCGTGGCAGCGGGCCACGGCGGTGGCCCGCTCGTCCCGGCCGGAGGCCAGAAGTCTCGTCAGCACGGCCGACAGATGCCCGACCGCCAGGCTCTTCAACTCCCCCGGAAGCTCCCCGTACAGGTCGAGTGCCCTGAGCAGTGGCTGGACCTCATCAATCAGCAGGCCGAGCTGCATCAACGCATTCATCAGGGCGAAGCGGTGGTCCACCTCTCCCGAAGCCACCGCGCGTAGCCTGTCGCGCCCCGCCAAGTCATACATGGCCGTGTCATGGTGGTGGTCCATCAAAGGACGGTCGGCCTCCTCGGGGCGCATGCGAACGTGCACGAGGCCGCCCACGTCGACGGCCCGCATGCAGACGTCCCGCTCGTGAGTGGCCGCGCGCAGGACACTCAGGACGACGAGGAGTTGCTTGAGCACCCTGGTCAGCTCGGGATGATCCGGAGTGGCAGCCACGAGGGCCAGCTCGAGAATGTCGACGGCGAGCCTCAGGGTGGCGAGGTCACCCGTGTCGGCGTAGCTCAGGAGCGGCCCGCCGTGCAGCTCCAGCCAGACCGTGGGATCGGTGACGAACCCGGTCCGGCGGGAGAAGGTCGCCAGGGGGTCGTGACCGGCCCGGTAGACGCGGCTCATCTGCTCGGGGACGAGATGCGGCGTCACGGCGTGGACCGGTCCGAACAACTGGCCCGCTATCTCCAACTCCAGCCTGTCCTGTCCGGGAGGTCCGACCAGGCTGCGCTCCAGGAACACTCCGGCGGAGAGCCCGATGGCCTGCAGATCGAACTGCCCCTTTCGACGATGCCCCAGAAGTGCCACCACCTCGGCCAACGCGTCCATCGACAGCAGTATCTCCCGTCCCGAACCGCCCCGGGCAGCGCCCAGTCTCGCGAAGACCTTCGCCACCAACTCGTCGCGCATCCGACCGGCCCCCAGCCCCTCATGCAGGCACCAACTAACGCTGCTTTAGCCTAAACTGATGGTATGCCAGGTACCCCGACGGGCCGACGCTCGAACGACGCGCTGACCGAACTCGCCGAGCGGGTGGAGAAGCTCTGCCGGGAGTACGGCCGCAATGATCAACTGGCCGACCTGCTGACGGCGGCCGGCGCAGACGACCTCCTCCGACAGGTGATCGAACTGATGGCCTCGGGCGACCGCCCGTTGGACAGGATGACGGACCTCCTCGACCGGCTCGACGCGGCGGCGACCCCCTGCGGTCTTCACGGTCTGACCCGGCCGGACCGGACGTGGAGCCCGCTGCCGGGAGTCCGGACCCCTCGTGAGGCACCGCCCCTGCGGGTCTGCCCGGTCCGCTGGTGCACCCGCGCCGAGGAGAGCGCGGCCGGCTGCGCCCTGGTCAACCGCCCACTCACCCTCCTGCCGTGACACCGTGACCACACTGCTCCTGGGGATCTCCAGGAAGGCCGCCGAGCGCTGGGCCGCGCTGCTGCTCGGCCCCGGCCTGCTCTTCGTCATGTGCCTGGTGATCGCGCGACACTCGGGCTTCCGGCACGCGGTGGACCTCCGGTACCTCCGCACCTACCTGAACGCGTTCGCCGGCTCCCAGGCGCACAAGCAGCCGGCCGAACTCCTCACCGTCCTGCTGCTCGTGACCGCCCTCGCAACCGCCGCCGGGGCAGCTGCGGCCTCGGTGGGCCGAACCTTCGAGCGGGCCTGGATCCCGGACCGGCCGCACTGGTACGTCACGGTGCTCACCCATCGGCGCATCCGTCGCTGGACGACCCTCACCCGCGCCATCCAGGAGGCTCACGACCAGCGCGTCCACGACCACCTCCACGGGACGCCGCCGAACCGCCGTCGTCCGACCGAAGCCCGACTGCGCGCGAAGCAGGAGCACCTCTTCCCGGACGGCCCACCGGACCGGCCGACCTGGACGGCCCAGCGCATGGCCACCGCCACCGGTCGGGTCCGGCAACGCTACGACGTCGAACTCGCCGAGATCTGGCCGCACATCTGGGCGGTCGCCGACAGCGAGGCCCGGGGGGACATCCAGGGCGTTCGGGACAGCTATGCCGACGCCGGCCGGCTCGCCGCCTGGGGGGCGGCCTACCTGCTCGTCACCGTCTCCACCGGCTGGTGGCCGGCCTCCCTCATCGGCACCGTACTCGTCGGCACGGCCGTCCTGCGGGCACGCGCCGCGATCGACGCACTCGCCACCCTGGCCGAGAGCACGGTCGACCTCAACATCCGCAAGGTCGCGGAGCAGCTGGGAGTCGCGTGCCAGGCCGGGTTCGACGCGACGGCGGCAACCTCCCTCAACGCCGTCCTGCGCCCGCGACCGTCGATCACGCCCTGAATCGGCCGGTCCCGCGTCCTTACGGAACCCTGACGAGGACCGGCCGGCGCGTGCACGGGAATACGCCGGCCTCGTAGGTTGTCAGTAGCAGCGAAAGCCGATGTCCGTCACTGAGGGAGTGGAACCATGGCGACCGAGAAGGCCATCCTCGCCGGGGGTTGTTTCTGGGGCATGGAGGAACTCTTCCGCCGCCGGCCCGGGGTGGTGTCCACCCGCGTGGGCTACACCGGCGGTGAGGTCCCCAATGCCACCTACCGCAACCACGGCAACCACGCCGAGGCCATCGAGGTGGTCTACGACCCCGCCCGGACGGACTTCCGGGCCCTGCTGGAGTTCTTCTTCCAGGTCCACGACCCGTCCACCAAGGACAGCCAGGGCAACGACATCGGCACCAGCTACCGCTCGGGGATCTTCTACCTCACGGACGATCAGAAGCGGGTCGCCGAGGACACCATCGCCGACGTCGACGCCTCGGGCCTGTGGCCGGGCAAGGTCGTCACCGAGGTCACCCCCGCCGGGGACTTCTGGGAGGCCGAGCCCGAGCACCAGGATTACCTGCAGAAGTTCCCGAACGGGTACACCTGCCACTTCCCCCGCCCGGGCTGGAAGCTGCCCCGCCGCGCCGACGCCTAGGCCGGCCCTGGCCTGGGCCGGCCCGGGGTCCGCTCGAGGTCGTCGGTCGCGCCGACCTCAGGGGTGCTCGGGGTCCTCGAAGAGGAGCGCGAACCGGTTCAGCGCCTCCTTTGGCCTGCCACCGTCAACCAGTCGACACCGTGGACAAGTTGATGCGATCAACGGTTGCGAGTGCAGGAGCCGAAGACCGTACGGACCCGGTCGCAGATGCGGCACGAGCTCGTCGATCGGGTGATCGATCGGTCGGCGCCGTGTGGGCAACGTCAGGGCCCGGCCTCCGAAAGGAGGCCGGGCCTTGACGGTCATTCAGGTGAGCGTCAGCGGAGCGAGGACTTGACGATCATCGGCTGGACGCCGACGGTGCCGCCGTTGGCATTGACCGCGGCCACGTACTTGTCGGCCAGGGCCTGGTAGTACAGCGTGTTCGGGTAGTAGTTCAGCGACGTCGTGTCCTGGTACTTGAAGTTCGCGGCCAGGTCGCCCTGGACCGTCGAGGTACCGGTGCCCGCGGCGGTGACCGCCGCCGAGAAGTCGACCACGCCGCTGGCGTTCCCGCCCAGGTAGCTGGTGCCGCCCGAGCCGAGGATGTACGCGTTGACGACCTGGCGAACGAGGTCCTGCGCCGGGGTCATCCGCAGGTCCGGCGGGATGGTCGCGACGTACACGGTGATCTGGCCGTACGGGTTGTTCAGGCCGGTCTCCGAGTAGTAGGCGCTGATCTCCTTGGAGAGCCGACTGAGCCGGGCCTCGACGTCACCGGCGGCGACGTTGTCCAGGATGTCGGTGGTGCCGAGCGAGATCAGGACCGTGCGGACGTTGGTCTGGTTCAGCACGTACCGGTCGGCCGGGTTGCTCGCGTTGGAGGGCGCGGCGCTGTTGGTGACGGAGGGCAGCAGGTCGTGGCTGAGGTCCCAGGTGTTCTGGCCCTCGTTGAGGATGCCGTAGGGCACCGCGTTGCTGTTGCCGGCCGCCAGGTCGTTGGCGATCAGGTCGCTGAGGCGGTGGCCGCCGTCGGCCGCGGTGGTGTCCGAGTTGACCGTCTGGTCGCCGAGGAGCAGCAGACTGCCGGTGGTGTTGTTGGTGGTGTTCACGTCGACGCCGGACAACCAGTACAGGTTGTCGTCGGTGCTGGTGAACGGGGTGCCGGTGGTGGCCGCGGTGGCGTCGGTGCCCGCGGCCGAGTACCAGGTGCTGCCCTTGTAGCCGTAGTGGTGGACCGCGTCCGTGACGGCGGTGGCCAGGTGGTACGAGATCAGCAGGGTTTCGCGGTCGGTGGTGGCGAAGGCCAGTGAGTCACTGGTGACGTCGCCGCCGGCCGGGATGGTGACGCTCTTCGACCCGTTGAAGAGCAGGTCGACCGGGGTGCCGGTGGGCACGTTGCCGCTCGACTGGTGCGCGAGGGTCACGTGGTCCAGGGTCACCGGCTGGCTGCCCAGGGTGTTGGACAGGTGGATCCGGGCGTTCTGGCCGGCCACGCTGATCCGCACCGCGGAGCGCTGGGTGACCGCGCCGAGGCTGGTGTGCGAGGTGTCCTGGCGGTCGGCGAAGGTGCCGGTCCAGGCCGTGGTGTGGCCGGTGTCGGTGAACGAGGTCGGCCGGATGCCGACGCCGAGCACGTGCAGCGTGGTGACGCCCGACTTCACGCCGTTGGAGACCACCGGCAGCTGGATGCTGCTGATCGCCTGGCCCGGGCAGGCCAACGGGACGCTCAGCGCGAAGAGCTTGGGCGCGTTGGTGTCCTGCGTGTTGTTCGGGGTGTTGCGGTGCTGCAGCTGGGTCGACACCTGGTAGGCGTTGCCGAGCACCCAGTCGGGCGCGGTGTCGATGGTGTAGTCCTGGGTGGTCTTGATGCCGCAGGGACTCGCGTAGCTGATGGTGCCGGTGGCGCCGTTGACGCTGCCGCCGGTGGCGAAGCCGAGGAAGACCACGGCGTTGCCGGTGTTGGCGAAGCCGCTGGCCGGCACGGTGATGGTCTGGCCGCCGGCAACGATGTTGTCGGCCTTGCCGTTGGAGTAGTTCGGCACGGTCATCGGAGCGCCGTTGACCGTGAGCGGCGCCCCCGGGGTCCAGCCGGCGGCGGACAGCTCGGAGGCGGAGTAGCTGTTGCCGTTGCCGTCGGCGTCACCGGCGTTGGTGTAGTAGTTCTGGCTGACGGCGGTGTTGTTCTGGCAGGCCGTCAGGTTGTTGATGGCGCAGGTCGCGCTCATCGGGGCCAGCCGCAGCACGTCGATGCCGGCCTTGTAGCCGTAGCCGACGGTGCCGGCGTTCTTACCGACCATGGTCATGGTCAGTGTGTGCGAGCCCTTGGTCAGCAGCACCGGAGCTCCCGAGGAGTTCTTCGGGAGCCCGAAGTCCTGGTAGGAGGTGGTGACGTAGCTGCTGTAGCCGTCGAAGCTGTTGGTCAGCGTGGCGGCGTTCGCGCTGCCCGCGTCGAGCACCAGCTTCAGCTGGCCGAAGCCGGCCGACTGCGTGAAGTTCGCCCCGATGTCCCAGTAACCGTCGTGCGGGACATCGAAGTTGAACGCCACCTTGTCGTTCAGCGCGGTGTGGCCGGTGGCGCTGTCGGTGAACAGTGCCTGGGCCCCGTCGGCGAACTGGATGTTGCAGCAGTTGTTCTGGACCTGGATGACCGCACCGGCGCTGACGGTGGCCTGGGCCGCGGCGAGCGCGGTGGTGCTGTGGTCGTCGTTGGTGGCGGTGTAGCCGTTGACCAACTGGTCGCCGTAGACGTACGTCGGAGTGGTCAGACCGGCGTAGAACAGGTACGTGGTCTGGGCGGCGGAGAGCAGGCCGGAGTGGTTGAGCGCGCGGGCGTAGAGGCGGTGCGGGCCGACCGTGAGTGGGGAGAACTGGACGGTGGCCACTGTGCCGTTGGCCGGCGCCCAGTACTGCTGGCCGCGGTTGATCGTGCTGCCGTTGGTGAAGGTCGACGGCTGGGACTGCTGGCTCCAGTTGGCGGAACCGAGGTCGCCGTCGAGCGCGAAGACGTAGCCCACCACGTCGGTGTTGCCGTAGGTGGTCATGGTGAAGGAGCCCTGGTCGTTCAGCGAGGCGCCGAACTGGTTGGCCGGGAACTGCGGGGAGCTGATGGCCGGGGCGTTGGGCTTGGCGGTCTCGACCTGGAACCAGGTCCAGGGCCCCCAGCCGGACCACATGTTGCCGCTCTGGCTGTTGGTGACGCCGCGCCAGGCGTACGTGCCGTCGGGCAGGCCGGAGTAGGTGTAGGAACCGCCGCTGGCGGAGTATCCGGTGAACAGGCCGCCGGCGACGGCGGTCGTCGCGTTGCCGCCGTAGCCGCTCGTGTTCCAGATCTCGTAGCCGGAGCGAACCGCCTCGCCGTCACTGTCGCCGCCGGTGGCGGTCATCGTGATGTTGTTGGAGTTCATGTAGTTGCCGCCGAAGGCGGTGACCATGGGCCCGCTGGTGACGTAGTTGACGTACGGGGCGACGTAGTAGGTGACCGACCAGTACGTCTGGGTGGGGTCGATCTTCTTCCACTGGTTCTGGTCGGACTCGCTCTGGGCGTCGACCTCGAAGGTGCGGCGGCCGCCGCCGGCGGCCTCCTTGGCCGCGGAGGTGACGTCGTAGGCGTTGGGGATGTAGCCGTAGCCGCAGCCGCCGCCGTTGCCTGTGCAGTCCGAGGAGGTGGTGATCAGTGAGGAGGAGGAACCGGAGGGCTTGTTGCTCCAGGTGATCCAGTTGGCGTCGAAGTCGGGGTCCAGCCAGATCTGGGTGGGTTCGGCGCAGGAGCAGGCGGCCCAGTTGTAGTACGGGTAGAAGTGCGCCGAGGTGACGTTGGCGCCCTGGAACCCGCTGTCGTTCATCTCGAAGTACGAGCGGTAGGTGCTGTAGCAGTAGCTGCCGCAGCCGTTCCAGTTGCCCTCGTAGCCCAGACGGGCGACGGTGCCGGAGGTGTCCCGGGCACCCTTGTCGTTGATGGAGGCCCAGGAGACGACCGAGGGGCTGCCGGACCAGGAGGGGTCCACGTAGAGCGGGTACTGGTTGCCCGGGTCGGTGAGCAGCGCCTTGTCCGGGGTGACGGTCAGGCTGTGCTGGTCGACGTTGACGGGCATGAGCGCGTGGCGGGCCACGTCGCCGGGGCCCTTGATACCGGAGGGGGTGGGGTCGGCCTTGGGAACGGAGACCTGGTCGGAGGCGGCGAGCATGTGCGCGTGTGGCGCGACTGCGACGGCCGGCTTGGGGGCGGTGGTCGCGGAGTCCCAGAGCTGGGCCGGGTCGGCACGGAAGACGACCTGGCCCTGGTCGTCGCGGGCCTGGGCGCCGCCGGCGGTCTGGTTGACGGTCAGGCCGTCGGCCTGGAGGCCGAAGCGCAGGTTGCCGAGCGCCGGGTTGGCGGCAGCCGCGGCGTTCTTGACGACCAGGACCTGGCTGAAGCCGCCGTCCTCGTGGGCGCTGAGCGCGAGGTCGACGTCCGGCAGGACGTTCGCGTAGGTGGCGGTGTCGCCGCTGACGGCAGGGACGGGCAGCGCGGTGGGCCAGCTGAGGGAGAGCTTCCTGCCCGCGCGGCTGAGGGTGACCATGGGGCCGTTGCCGCCGGCGGAGAAGGACACGTCGGAGGCGGTGGCGGCGGGGGCGAGGGTGCCGTCGGCGCGTTTGGCGAGGGTGGTGTCGACCTTGACCCAGCTGCCGTTCTTCTTCGCCCGGACCGGTGCGGCGTTCTGGGTGAGGGTGAACGTGCCGTCGGCGTTGGCGACGGTCTGGGTGTTCTCGGTGGTGAGCGCATCGACGACGACGGGCTTGCCGCTCTTCTTCGCGGCCTGACCGGCGGCCTGCTGGGCCTGGGCGACGGCCGGGTCGATCTTCGGCGCCTGCGGCAGGTTGGCCGGGATCGTCGGCTGGGCGGCCGCGGCTGCGGGAACTGAGGCCGCGGTGAGCAGACCGGCGGTAAGCGCTGCGGCGGTCAAGCCGGCGAGGGCGCGCGCTATCCGGCGCCCTCTCGCTCTGTGGCCAGGCGCGTGCGATTGAAAGGCCATCAGGCCAGGTCCCCCTCGTGCATCGGGGTGCCGATTTGCAGGCACCCGTGTGAGGCGCATTGTGGGGCGCCGGAATGCCCCACCGCCACTGGTGAGTTGACCCGACTGATGGTGATCAACGCCCGTATGAGGCTTTTGAACTGCAGAGATCCTTGAAAATTCCGTGAGGATTTTGCCAATTCTTGATTATCGATGTGAGATCGTGTCCGCCGTATGGGCCGCGCACCTGCGCTGATCTGATTGCCCATCAGTTGCACGCGTCACGCCGGGGGGGTGGCAATCTCACTGGCGGGCGCCGGGAGATTGCGAACAGAGTGTATTCACACCATCCTTCAACGAGACGTCGAATAAGGCGTCTTGGGCGAGTCGGCGCGACAGCCGTCACGGCCCTGCTCTTGTCGTTCACGCTGGCGCCCACCGGAGCCGTCGCACAGTCGCCGAAGGCCAAGCCGCACGCACCGGCCGTGCCGCGGGACCGTCAGGTCCCTTACACCCGACAGGCGCCGGGCACCGGCAAGTCGCCTGCCGCGTTCCAGAAGTACGACCCGACGGTGGCGGCCACGTTGCCGGGGGCGGGCAGTGCGGTGGTCGACCTGAGTGCTCCGGCTGCTGCTGCGGGAAGCGGGCCGGCGCCGAGGGCGGCGGTGGCTCCCGTCGTTGGGAAGATGCAGCGTGCGGGTGCGCTGCCGATCCTGGTGGGTGGTGCGACGGAGCCGGCCAGTGGCGCGCGGGCGCAGGTGGCAGCCGGTCCGACCCCTGCCAAGGTGAAGATCACGGTGGCGGACCAGTCCCTGGCGCAGCAGGCCGGCATCCACGGTGTGCTGTTCACCGCGGAGTCGGCCGACGCGTCATCAGGACCGGTCTCCGTCTCGGTGGATCCGTCGTCCTTCGCCTCGGCCTTCGGCGGCGACTACGCCTCGCGGCTGCACCTGGTGCAGCTGCCGGCCTGTGCGTTGACCACGCCTCAGCTGGCGCAATGTCAGACCCAGACCCCGCTGCCCGCGAAGGCCGGCTCGCCGCTCACTGCCCAGGTGACGCTGAGCCAGACGGGCGCGCCGAGTGCACCCGGTGCTCCGAGCGCGATGGCGATGGCCGCTCCGATGACGGCGAGCCCGTCCGGTGCGATGGTGCTGGCAGCCACCTCCGGGACCTCCGGCTCGTCCGGTGACTACTCGGCCACCTCGCTGACCCCGGCGGGGACCTGGTCGATGTCCGGGAACACCGGAGCGTTCGCCTACACCTACCCGGTCCCGGTGCCCCCGGCCATCGGCGGCGCTGCCCCGAACGTCTCGCTCTCCTACGACTCGTCGAGCCAGGACGGGCGCACGGCGGGCACGAACAACCAGTCCTCCTGGGCCGGTGACGGCTGGGGAACTCCGGAGAGCTTCGTCGAGCGCACCTACAAGTCGTGTGGAGCGGACTCCAGCTCGGGCGCGCCCCAGTACAGCGGCGACGAGTGCTGGGCGGGCCAGCTCCTGACCCTCTCCCTCGGCGGGCAGTCGACGCAGATCGTCTACGACGACGTGACGCACACCTTCCACGCCTCCTCGGACAGCTCGACCGAGAAGGTCGAGCAGCTCACCGGCGGGACGAACGGCACGTACAACGGTGAGTACTGGCGGGTCACGCAGAACGGCGTGCAGTACTACTTCGGCATGAGTCAGCTGCCGGGGTACTCGTCGGGCAAGGAGACCACGCAGTCGGTCTACACCGTTCCGGTCTACGGTGCGCACGCGGGTGACCCGTGCAACGGCTCGACGTTCGCCACCTCGTCCTGCGTGCAGGGCTACCGGTGGAACCTGGACTACGTCGTCGACCTGCACAGCAACGCGACCGCGTACTACTACCAGCCCGAGACGAACATGTACGGCGCCGACATGCAGAAGACCGGCGTCACGTACACCCGCGGCGGCTACCTCAAGCGCATCGACTACGGGATGACCGCCTCCACCGTCTACGCGGGCACCGCACCGGAGCAGATCGTCTTCACCACCGCCGAGCGCTGCCTCGCCGGTACGCCGTCCGGCAACACCTGTGCGGACTCGCAGTTCACCACGGCGAACGCCGCGTACTGGCCGGACGTCCCGATCGACCAGAACTGCACCGACAGCACCAACTGCACCAACCACGGCCCGTCCTACTGGTCGCGCAAGCGCCTGACGTCGATCCAGACGCAGATCCAGAACAACGGCACCACCCAGCAGGTCGACAAGTTCACGCTGAACCAGTCCTACCCGGACGGTGGCGACCACGCCCCGACGCTCTGGCTCGACTCGATCCAGCGCACCGGCCAGGACACCTCCGCCGGCGGCCAGGGCACGATCGTCAATCCAGCGACCAGCTTCGATCCGCCGGACCAACTGCCCAACCGGGTGGGCACGATCAGCAACATCTCGCCGATGTACCACGACCGGGTCAGCAACATCACGACCGAGACCGGCGCGCAGGTCACGGTCAGCTACAACACCCCGACCTGCACGACGTCCAACACCCCGTCGGACCCGTCCACCAACACGCAGCCGTGCTACCCCGTCTCCTGGACGCCACCGGGCTTCCTGAACCCGACCATCGACTGGTTCCAGAAGTACTCGGTGCACAGTGTCTGGACCCAGGACCTGCACAACGCCAACCAGGACGGCACCATGCCGGAGCTGCTGACGACGTACAACTACGGTCCGGCGGCCTGGCACTACGACGACAACGAGCTCGTCAAGGACACCAACCGGACGTACGGGCAGTTCCGCGGCTACCAGTGGGTCGAGACCCGCACCGGTGAGGCCAAGAACTTCCACGTCCGCAACGGCGTCAACGTCTACGACCAGACCACCCTTGCGAAGTCGTACTACTTCCAGGGCATGGACGGCGACACCCTGCCGAACTCCGGAACTCGCTCCGTCACCCTGACCTCGCAGGACTCCAAGTACACGGCGAAGGACAGCAACGCCTTCAGCGGCCGCACCTTCGAGACCGATACCTACACGGTTGACAACGGTGCGGTGGATCACGCCACCGTGACGCTCCCGACCAGCATCGGCCCGACGGCCAGCCGGGCCCGCACCGGCCTGCCGGCGCTCACCGCGCAGATGGTGCTGACCGCCAACAGCTACACCAAGCAGGCGGTGACCGGCGGTTCGCGCAACACCGAGACGGACAGCTTCTACAACACCACCCTCGGCCAGCCGACCACCGGCCTGCCCGTCCAGGTGGCCGACCGCGGTGACATCACGGATCCGGTGAACACCGCCAAGTGCACCTGGACGAAGTACCTCTCCAACTCCGGTGAGCTGCTGACCCTCCCGGCCGAGACGGTCACCCGGGCGCAGGACTGCCCGAGCGCGGGTGCGGCGCAGAGCGGCACGCTGATCTCCGACCAGCGCACCTCCTACGACGGCAACGCCTACACCTGGGACGGCGCCAGCCCCGCCGGCACCGCCCCCGTCAAGGGCGAGGCGACCCTCACCGAGAAGGCCTCCGGGGTGAGCGGCGGCAGCACCGTCTACACCGCGACGGCCGCGAACTCCTACGACTCCTACGGGCGACCGGCGAGCGTGGTCCGAACCCCCAACTCCAAGGCGTCGAACGGCTCCAGCCTGGCCGAGACCACGACCACCGGCTACTCCCCGGCCATCGGCGGCGTGCCGACCCAGGTCACGGTGACGAAGCAGGTCACGGCGGGTGCCACCCCGACGTACCAGAGCGCGACCATCACCTACGATCCGGCTCGGAACCTGCCGGTCGAGAAGGTCGACGCGGCCGGCCTGAAGACCGACCTGACCTACGACGCACTGGGCCGGACGACCGCGGTCTGGCTGCCGAACGAGTCCAAGGCGGCGAGTCAGCCCGCCAACATGCTCTTCACGTACGCCATCTCGGCCACCGGCCCCTCGGTGGTGACCAGCAAGAACCTTCAGGACAACGGTTCCTACCTGGTCAGCGAGACGCTCTACGACGCGTTGCTGAGGAGCCGTCAGACCCAGTCGACGGCGGAGAACTCCTCCATGCTGGTGTCGGACACCCAGTACGACTCGCACGGCTGGAAGGTCCTCAGCAACGACTCCTACAACGTGGCCGGCGCGCCGGCCGCCCAGCTGGTCTCGGCCGCCCAGGCGAACATGCCCGCCACCACCGTCACCGACTACGACGGCATGGGCCGGGCCGACCTGGTGACCCAGGAGCACCTGGGTGCCCAGACCTCGGCAACGGTCACCGCCCTTGCCGGTGACCGGAGCACGGTGGTCCCGCCGAGTGGCGGCGTGGCGAGCACGACGTTCACCAACGCCCGCGGCCAGCGGACCGAACTCGACCAGTACACCACTGCTCCGCAGGTCTCCGGCTCCTCGCAGAGCGGGTACACCGTCGCCGGTGGCACGATCAGTCGGACCAAGTACGCCTTCGACGGTGCCGGCAACCAGACCCAGGTCACCGGCCCGGACAACAGCGTCTGGCAGATGCAGTACGACCTGTTCGCCCGGAAGATCCAGCAGACCGACGCGGACACCGGGACCACCACATACGGGTTCGACGACGCGGGCGACCAGGTCTCGGTGACCGACTCGCGCGGCGTCGAACTGGACTCCAGCTACGACCTGCTGGGCCGCAAGCTGGCCTCCACGGACAAGAGCAACAGCAACTTCCAGTTCGCCAGCTGGACCTATGACACGCTGCAGGCCGGCAAGCTGACGTCCTCGACGCGCTACGTCCCCGGCACCACCGGCGGCTACACGGTCGCGAACACCGGCTACACCTCGCTCGGCAAGTCCACCGGCACGAAGATCACCCTGCCGAGTAGTGAGGCGCCGCTGCCGAGCACGTACACCACCTCCTACTCCTACTCCGTCAACACGCAGTCGATGACCGGCCAGACCGACCAGCGGGTGGCCGGCCTGCTCGGCGAGGCGATCAGCTACGGCCACGACGCGCTCGGTCAGCCCAGCACGGTGAGCAGCGCGCTCGGCACCTACGTGGGTGGGGTGGTCTACTCCAACTTCAACGAGATCTCGCAGATCACCTTCGGTCCGTCCACCAACCCGGCCTGGGCCACGTACACCCGCGATGACCAGACCCGCCGGCTCACCGATGTTCTGACGAGCCGATTCCAGGCGCCCGGCCCGGCCGTCGACGACACCTCCTACGCCTACGACACCGCAGGCAACCCCACCTCCACCACGGACAAGCAGTCCGACACGGGGAACACCGTCACCGACACCCAGTGCTACCAGTACGACAGCCTGGACCGGCTCTCCCAGGCCTGGACGGCGACGGGCGCCTGCCCGGCCGCGGGCGTGAACCCCACGGGTGCCACGATCGCGACCGGGACCGCGGCCTACTGGCAGTCCTTCGTCTATGACGCGGTCGGCGACCGCACCAGTGAGACCGACCACGCGATCAACGGCGCGAGCGGTGACACCACCACCAGTTACACCAACGGCTGCACGGGCACCTGCCCGAACGGCCCGCAGCCGCACACCCTCACCGGCACCAGCACCACCGGTCCCACCGGCACCAGCACCACCGCCTTCACCTCCAACCAGATCGGCGCGACCATCGGCCGCACGCCCAGCGCGGGCACCGGGCAGACCCTGCACTGGGACGACGAGGGCCGGATCGACCAGGTCACGCAGGGCAGCAGCGTCACCAAGTACCTGTACGACGCGGAGGGCAACCAGCTGATCCGCCGTGACATCGGTGCCGGGCAGACCACGCTCTTCGCCGGCGACACCGAGATCGTCGTCAACACCTCGGTCACCCCGAACGTGCTGCTCGGCGCGGTCCGGACGTACTCGCTGGGCGGCCAGGCGGTGGCGGTCGCCTCCAACCTGCCGGGCGGCGGCCTGGTGTACGTGCTGTCCGACCCGCACGGCACCGCCACCCTCACCATGGACAGCACCACGCAGAAGGTCGCGCGCAAGCAGTACACCCCCTACGGCCAGGTCCGTGGCACGACCAGTGCCAACTGGATCGACCCGACCCGCGGCTACCTCGGCAAGCCGGTGGACGCCGGCACCGGCTACAGCGATGTCGGCGCCCGCAAGTACGACCCGATGCTCGGCCGGTTCATCAACGCGGACCCGATGTTCGAGGCCAACGACCCGCAGCAACTGGGCGGGTACAACTACGCCGGCGGCAACCCGGTGGCCGGCTCGGACCCGACCGGCATGATGCGCAACTGCCTGGACACCTGCACGGGCAGCGACCGCCCGGTGGGCTGCAGCGGCGGCCCGTGCCACGACGACGGGTCGCAGGGCCCGAACACGCCGACCGAGCCGACCTGCGGCCAGTTCGAGCACTACAACGGGCACTTCTGCGCCTCCGACGTGCCGCAGCCGCCCGGCTTCGGCGACCCGCCGAGCTGCCCGGGCTCGGACATGTGCCGGACGGCGGACGACCCGGTGGTGAACCAGTCCGGTTCGATCCAGGCGACCGCCGCGGACCACCACAACTGGGACCTGCTCAACGACGAGGCCCAGCTGTCCAGGCTGCTCGACTACCAGATGGCGTCCACCCTGCTGGACCACTACCTGAACGGCAAGGGGGAGACCATCGGTCTGACCGCAGACTCGGTCGACACCCTCTACACGAATGTGCCGCAGGTGCAGAACGCGATGAAGCAGGTCGTCGAGGACGGGTTGAAGAGCTCGACGGCGCAGGGCAAGCCGGGCTTCGTCAGCCAGTGGCAGAACGGTGACGCCGGGAAGGTCCCGGTCAGCAAGAACCCGTTCGAGTCGCACGCCCTGGGCAAGATCGACTGGTATCTCTCGTTCGCGGACTTCGACTACCGGGTCTCGGCCACCCGAACGGCCGCCGGGGCCGTCGAATTCCGCTACCAGATCCGGAAGTACTACGACTTCGACTCGAAGTTCAGCACCCCGCTCAAGGACTTCTCCCTGAGCGACCTGACCCGGCTGCACGACAGCGGCCTGGCGCAGAACTACTGGATCTTCGGGCAGTCGAATACCCTGACGATCCCCTGATTCCCCCAATTCCCTGACCCCGCTGTTCCCCCGAGAGGCGCGAAATGAGCAAGAAGGCAGCCGTGGTGACCACGGTCGCTGTGGTGGCGGTGGCAGTGATCGGTGGACTCCTCATCGCCGGGTACAACTGGGTCTCGGACCGGTTCAGTCCCCCCAAGGGACACGGATACATCTCCGAGGACCAGTACCTGGCCGTCAAGACGGGTGACTCGCAGCAGGATCTCGCCACGAGGCTCGGGACTCCGCTCCAGACCGCGGACATCCCGCACGTGCGGGATGTGCCGGCCTCCTCGGACAGTTGCGTCTACTACCAGGACGACGTCTCGACGATCGACGGCACGATCTACCGGATCTGCTTCAAGGCCGGCCAGGTGACCTTCAAGGATGGCTACGGACCGCTCTTCGACCAGCCGCCGCTGGGTCCCTCGGCCTCGGCCTCGGCCGGCTCGTAGCTGAGGACGTCAGGAAGGAGAACGCCGAAGGGGTGCCGACCGGCCAGGTCGGCACCCCTTCGGCACTCCCGGCCGCTCAGCCCTCCGGAAGACCGCCTCCACCGGAGTGGTGATCGCTCGGCGAGTTGGTGCCCAGCTGGCCGGCGCTCCAGCTGGCCTGCGGGTCGGGGCCGGCCCTGGGGGTCGGCTCACTTCGATCAGCAGCTCTCAAGATCGGAACGACGACAGCGACTAGGGTGACGGGCGGAAGGGAGCGTGGTGGTGCGCGGGTTCGGTCAGCTGGAAGCCGAGATCATGGAGCGGTTGTGGGAGTGGGGGCGGCCTGCCACGGTGCGGGAGGTGGTGGATGATCTCAACCGGTCCCGACCGGTGGCGTACACCACGGTGAACACGGTGGCGGATGTGCTGTTCCACAAGGAGTGGTTGCGGCGCCACAAGGTGGGGCGTGCGTGGGTCTACGAGCCGGTGTGCTCGCGCGAGGCGTACACGGCCTCGCTCATGCGCGAGGTACTGGCGGAGAGTTCCGACCAGCAGGCGGCGCTGATGCTCTTCGTCGAGGGTATGGACGAGGAGCAGGCCCGCGCGTTGCGCGAGCTGCTGGAGCAAGACAGCGGTCGGCACGAGTGATGGTCCTTCCCCTCCTGGCCCTCTGTCTGGCCCTCGCGGGTTGGGGCGCGCCGAGGCTCCTGTCCGGCTCTTCCTGGGCTCTGCGGGCACCGCGGATCGCGCTGGCTACGTGGGCCGCGCTGGTCCTCTCCTTCGCTGCGGCGGTGGTGATGGTGGTCCACGCCGTCTCGGAACCCGGCCATCTGCGGGAGCGGCCCGGTCGGTGGCTGTCCTGGTCGGCGGTCGCCTCCCCGGCCGAGGGCGCAGCCGGGCACGACCAGGCCCTTTCCCTCGGTGCGATCGTGCTGACGGCGGTGGCCGCCGTCGTGGGTACCGGCTGGGTCCGAACCGCGCGAACCAGGGCTCGGCATCGCGCGGTGCTGGCCGTGGCCGGCCGCCAGGACACCGAGCACGACTGGTGTGTGGTGGAGGACGATCGCCCGGCCGTCTGGTGCGTGCCTGGCCGCGGAGGTCGGGTGGTCCTCACCCGTGGGGCGCTGGAGCGGCTCGCGCCCGCGCACCGGGAGGCCGTCGTCGCCCACGAGCGGGCCCACTTGGCGGGTCGGCACCATCTGTGGGTAGGTGCCGCCAAGGCGCTGGGCGACGCACTTGGCCGGCTCCCGCTGGCGCGGGAGATGGCTCGGCAGGTGCCCGTGCTGGTCGAGATGGCCGCCGATGACGCGGCGCTGCGGCACTGCACGCCCCGTGTGTTGGCGCAGGCGCTGTGCATCGTCGCCGGGGGCGGAACTCCGCGCGGCACGTTGGCCGCCGGGTCCCACGCGGCGGTCCAGCGGGTGCGGCGACTGCTTCAGCCCGCCCGCCCGCTGCCGCCCGCCCTCTGTGCCGCCTGGTGGTTGGTACTCACCGTGCTGCCGGCGGTGCCGGTTCTGCTCGCCTGCGGACCGTGATGATCGGGTGGGGGTGGTTGCGCTCCCCCACCCCCTATCTACTAAGTTACTTAGAAGGTGAGGCGGCTGAGGCTCACCCTGCCACGGCCTGCCCTGCCCACGGGTGCCGCGGCACGTCGAAGCCGAAGGAGCCTGCTGTCCGATGGGAAGCCACCGAAAGCCGAGCCCTCAGAGTCGAGTCCGCATCGCGGTCATGACCACGGCCGCAGCCGGAACCGTGGTCCTGAGCTCCGCCGCCGGTGCCCACGCCGAGCCCATCCCGACCGTGGCGTCCGTCAAGGAGCAGGTCGACAAGCTCAACGAGCAGGCCGAGGTCTCGACGGAGAAGTACGACGGCCTCAAGGCCCGCCAGCAGCAGCTCCAGGCCACTGCCAACCAGATGCAGGACCGCATCGCCGCCGGCCAGGACAGGATGAACCAGCTGCGGACCCAGTTGGGAGCCGTCGCCTCCGCCCAGTACCGCAACGGCGGGATCGACCCGTCCGTCCAGCTGGTGCTCAGTGCCGACCCGGACTCCTACCTGCAGCGGGCGTCCGCCCAGAACCAGGCGACCGACAGCACCACGGCCCTGCTCAAGGAGCTCCAGGGCGAGCAGCGCCGCATGGACCAGGACCGCAAGGACGCCGCGGCGACCCTGGCCGAACTCGCCAGCAGCACCACCGCGATGGCAGCTGAGAAGAAGGACGTCCAGGACAGGCTCGCGCAGGCGCAGGCGCTGCTCAACAAGCTCAGCGCCGCCGATCGTGCGAAGGTCAACGCCCAGAGCACCGCCGCGGCCGCCGCGTCGCGCTCCGCCAGTCGGCCGACGTACAACGGCCCGGCCACCGGCCGCGCCGCCGACGCGGTGCGCTTCGCCTACGCCCAGCTCGGCAAGCCGTATGTGTGGGGTGCCACCGGGCCGGGTTCGTTCGACTGCTCAGGATTGACCGGCGCCGCCTGGGCCGCAGCCGGCGTGGCACTGCCCCGCGTCTCGCAGGACCAGTGGAATGCCGGCCAGCACGTCGCCAAGGCCGACCTGCAACCCGGAGACCTGGTGTTCTTCTTCGGCGACCTGCATCACGTCGGCATCTACATCGGCAACGGCCAGATGATCCACGCCCCGCGTACCGGCGAGAACGTGATGGTCCTTCCACTCGATGCCATGGGCGGCTCCTACATGGGCGCCGTACGCCCCTGACGATCCCACGGGTACGTCCGGTGCGAGCTCCGCCTTGGCCTTGGACCGGCTTGGGCCTCCAGGTCCGCAGGAGCCGACCGAACCCGAATGCGGAAGACTGAAAGGCGTGACCGCCCGTCCCCGCACAGCTCCGTGCTCCCTGCCCGTGGTCAGCCCCGCGGCCGGGGGCGCGGTCTCGGTCACCGGCGCCTTGTCCGGTCGGCCTGCTCCTGATCAGCCATACCGTCCTGTCGGCGGTGGCTCAGTGCGGTGCGCTCACGGCGTGGCGCCGATGGGGACGGCCATGGCTGCGGCTTCGGTGGCGTCGGTGGGCACCGAGGCCTCGGTGCGGCGCAGGTCGAGCACGATGAGGACGGCGGCGGCGACACCCAGGTAGATGAGCAGGGTGGTCAGTGCCTGGCCCGTTCCGTGACCGTCGAAGTAGATCGTGTGGTGCAGCAGGATGTAGGCGTTGCGCGGCGGCAGGTAGGGCCCGATGTCACGCCAGAAGGCGGGCAGGTAGGGCACGCCGTTCGCGCCGCCGGAGGACGGGTTGCCGAACAGCATGATCACGACGACCGTCAGCAGGGTGCCCACGGGACCGAGCAGCTTCTGCAGGATCGCGGCGACGGCGGCGACCACGACGACGATCAGCGTACAGATGGGCCAGGTGATCCAGAACTTGCTGCTGGGGAACCCCTGCAGCCAGTAGCAGACGATCAGATCGACCACCAGGCCGCTCACGACGGCGAATCCGGCCAGCTGGGCGGCGCGCCAGCGTCCTGCCGCCCTGCCCGTGACGGACATGAGCATGGTCGAGCTCATGTAGCCGCCGATGAGCAGCGGAACCAGCATGAGCCCCTGGACCAGGCCGAACGGGTCCTTGGCCGCCAGCGGCGTCGGGGCGTACTGCTGCACCGTCAGCACCTGGCCGGTCGCCTTGGCCGCCTCCTCGAACCGCACCGCGAGATCGAGCGGTGCGATGTCGCTCATGGACGGCACCACGATCAGGGTGTTCGAGGTGCCCGAGGAGATCAGGGCGCCGAAGACCCGGGCCTCGTCCATGGCGGTCTTGGCGGCGGCCTCGTTCGGGTACTGGGTGACCTTCAGGGAGATGTTCTTCTGGGCCGCGGGCAGGACGGGCGAGGTGCCGACCGCGCCGAACGGCAGGTTGGTGGCCTTGGGGGCGTGCGAGGCGCTCATGTAGTTGGTGGCGAAGAGGCATTGCATGACGGCGCAGATGCCGAGCGCCGCGAGGATGGCGACCAGGGCCCGTCGGCGGCCGGCAGGGGTCGCCGCGGGGTCCGTCGGCGCCGTCGTGTCGACTTCCGGCCGCCCGGCCGGGGCACCCGCTCCGGCCGGGCGGATGCGGCCGTACCAGCCGATGACGGCCATGCCGGCGAAGGCGTAGAGGAAGAGCACGATCAGTGGGGTGGAGATGTTGCTCGCGCCGAAGTAGAGCACGTGGTTGATCAGGTTGACCGCGCTCTGCGCCGGGAAGATCACTCCGATGTTGCGCCAGTACACCGGCAGCAGGAAGGTACCCGACCCTCCGGCCGGCGGGCCTCCGACGATGATGAAGAGCAGGGCCACGAGCAGGGTGCCCATCCTGCCCACCATGGCCTGCAACCCGGCAGCGGCCAGCGCCACCGCCGAGGTGATGAGCCAGAAGCACGGCAGCAGCGACCAGAAGTGGTTGCTGGAGAACGCGCCGATCCCCAGCCCGGCGATCAGGTCGGTCAGCAGCGCGCCCACCAGCGCGTAGCCGACCAGGATGGCCCCACGCCACGGCGCGGCGGCGATGCCGTGGGCCGCCTTGTAGACCAGGACGGCGGCCAGATAACCGCCGATCAGCAGCGGCACCAGCAACAGCGACGTCACTGCGCCGACCGGGTCCGAGGAGGGGAGCGGTTTGACCGTCTGCACGGTGACCTGCTGGCCCAGGTCGTGGGCCGCTGCCAGGAACTCCGGCTCCAGCTCCGTCTGGGCGAAGAAGCTCTTCGCCGGGACCAGGATCAGCGTGTCGGCCGAACCGTTGCTGACGTACGCGCCGTACAGCTCGCCCCGCTGGGCCGCGTCCGTCACAGCCGACGGGTTCGGATAGGAGGTCAGGTCCAGCCCCACCTTCGATGCCACCGCGGCGACCACGGGTGACGGCTGCCCGGTCACGCCGAAGGGCATGTTCCGTGGCACGAGCAACTGCTGGGCGCTGACGAGGCACAGCGCGAACAAGGCCTGCACGAAGAGGACCAGTCCCAGCGCGAAGCCGATCTTCACCACGGCACTGCGCCCACCCGCAGCCGAAGCATCTTGCTGTGCCATCCTCGTCCTCCAGTCGGCCGGGCACCTGGGACCCCTCGTGCACGGCGTCGCCATGCCTTGTGTCGGGGAGGTGGCCTCCCCGGGGTCGTCGAGCGAGTCCGCACTGGATGACGCGAGCTTCACGCCGTTGCTCGGTCCCGGTGCGACTGGGCAGCCGTCAGCCCGATGCGTTCACGTGCACCATCACGACATGGACCCCGCCGGGCGGCAACTCGGGCATCGGCGGTCCACCTGGACCGCGTCCCGGTCCTCGACCACGGATGTCCACCGCACCCGACCCGGTCTCACGCCAGGGGGCGGCCTGCCTGCGGGCGCCCCCTGCAGCCGGACGGGTGCCGGCTACGACGGTCAGTAGCCGGTGCCGCGCTTGATTTGGGCCCGCTCGACCTCGGAGGTC
>NZ_BAAALF010000055.1:0-44255 GCF_039528135.1 Kitasatospora nipponensis
GGCAGCGGCCGTCACCCCGCCGCCGCCCGCCGCCAGCCGGTCGGCGCCCTCGGCCACCACCGTGCCGACGCCCGGCCGGCTCAGCACCAGTCCCTCCCGCCGCAGGCCGGCCAGCACCTTGGTGGCGGTGGCCATCGCGATGCCCCACTCCTGGGTGAGCCGGCGGGTCGAGGGCACCCGGTCGCCCGGGCGCAGCTCGCCCGCGGCGATCCCCCGCCGCAGCTCGGCGGCGATCCGCACGGAGGGCGGGCCGCCGGCGGCGGGGTCGGCGGGGTCGGCGGTGGGCTCGGCGGCAGCGGACACCCGGATCTCCTCGGTCGGTGGCGGTCAGTTTCGTCAGTGTACTAGTGCGCTAGGTGCACTAGTGCGGTGCCGCTACGGGACTCTGGCCAAATCCCTTGTAAAGACGGGCTTGCTGCCGACGGCGCCCCATGCGTACTCTGTACGCACCGGCCAAGCGTACGTCGTACGCGCCGTGATTCCCGGGGGAGAACCGCCATGACCGTTCCGGTAGACGCCACCTCGACGCCGGGCGCCCCGCGCGCCGTTTCGACCGGCCCCGCGCGGGCCGGCCGCCGCGAGTGGCTGGCCCTGACCGTGCTGCTGCTCCCGCTGCTGCTGGTCTCGATGGACGTCTCGGTGCTCTACTTCGCCGTCCCGTTCATCAGTCGCGACCTCGCCCCCAGCGCCACCCAGCAGCTCTGGATCTTCGACGTCTACGGCTTCGTGCTGGCCGGCCTGCTGATCACCATGGGCGCCCTCGGCGACCGGATCGGCCGGCGCCGGCTGCTGCTCACCGGTGCGCTGGCCTTCGGAGGCGCCTCGGTGCTGGCCGCCTACTCCACCAGCGCGGCGACCCTGATCGGCGCCCGGGCCGTGCTCGGCATCGCGGGCGCCACCCTGATGCCCTCCACGCTGGGCCTGATCCGCACCCTCTTCCACGACGCCAGGCAGCGCAGCCGGGCCATCGCGGTCTGGACGGCGGTCACCAGCGCCGGCATCGCGCTCGGCCCCGTGCTCAGCGGGCTGCTGCTGGAGCACTTCTGGTGGGGCTCGGTCTTCCTGGTCAACACCCCGGCGATGCTCCTGCTGCTGGTGCTCGGCCCGGTGCTGGTCCCCGAGTCGCCCCGGGTCCGCGAGGGGCGGTTCGACCTGCCGAGCGCGGCGCTCTCGCTGGCCGCGGTGCTGCCCCTGGTCTACGGCGTCAAGGAGTTGGCGCGCGGCGGCCTCGCGCTGCCGCCGGCGCTCTGCGTGCTGGCGGGCCTGCTGGTCGGTGCCGTCTTCGTGCGGCGCCAGCAGACCCACCCCGACGCGCTGATCGACCTGGCGCTGCTGCGCGGCCGCGCGTTCGGCGGCTCCATCGCGATGAACCTGCTGGCCATGTTCGCCGTCGTGGGCTTCGCCATCTTCGTCACCCAGTACCTGCAGTCGGTGCTGGGGATGCGCCCGCTGACCGCCGCGCTGTGGAGCGTGCTGCCGAGCGTGGTGGTCGGCGCGGTGGCGCCGGCGGCGGCCGCGCTGGGGCTGCGGGTGGGCCGGGACAAGGTGATGGCGGGCGGCTTCCTGATCGGCGCGGCGGGCTTCGCGAGCTTCGCGGTGGTCGGCCCGCACACCCCGCTGTGGCGGGTGCTGGCCGGCGCGGTCCTCTACGCCGCCGGCATGGTCACGCTGATGACCCAGGTCAGCGAGGTGGTGATGGCGGCCGCCCCGCCGGAGCGGGCGAGCACCGCCTCCGCCCTGCTGGAGTCGGGCACCGAGCTGGGCGGCGCGCTCGGGATGGCGATCCTCGGCAGCATCGGCACCGCGGTCTACCGCGTCGACCTGGCCGGCCGGCTGCTCGCCGACCTGGCCGCCGACGCCGTCCACTCGGTGCGCGAGACCCTCGGCTCCGCCCAGGTGGTGGCCTCCCGGCTGCCCTCGGCGGCCGGCCACGCCGTGCTGGACGCCGCCCGGCAGGCCTTCGCCGACGGTCTGCAGGCGGCCGCCCTCGGCGCCACCGCCGTGATGCTGCTGGGCGTGGTGCTGGCGCTGACCGTGCTGCGCGGCCTGCCCGCCGCCGGCGCGGCGCCGGCCAGCGCCGCGCCGGGTGGCCCCGAGCGGCAGGACGCGAGCGTCCCGCGGCCCTCGGCCGCCTGACCGCACGCCCCGTGGCCCGGACCGCCCGACCGCACGCACCCGACCCCCCGGGGGGGCGCCGCCCGAGCAGGACCTGCGCCGGCCGCGGTGGTCACCGGGGGCTCTTCAGTGGTGGGCGGTGCGTGTCAGCGGTGGCTCGGGAACTCCACCACCTGCTGGTAGGTGGGCCGGTTCTGCCAGGTGGTCTTGTTGTCCGTCACCCCGCCCAGCGGGCGCTGGATGATGGTGTCGGCGCACCACTGGTCGCCGGCCGAGCAGTCACCGTCCCCCGGGTAGACCTGGGCCGGGCTCTGGGCGGCCGCCTGCTGCAGGGTGGTCAGCAGGACGGTCCGGCAGGCGGCCAGCTTGCCGCCGCCGCAGTACGGCTGCGCCAGTGCGCCGGCCACCGGGCTGCCCAGGACCGAGCGCAGGTCCTTGTCCAGGTAGCTCCACCAGCCGTACTGGAAGGACGAACCCTTGTGCGGGATCGACTCGTTGGCGCTGGCGGGACCGCCGTTGACCGGGCCGGTCTGGCCGCCCGAGGGCGACTCGTTGATCTGCAGGGCGCCGGTCAGCGCGCCGAACAGGTTGGTGCCCAGGCCGGGTTGGAAGACGCCCTGGGCCAGCAGCGGCCACCAGGCGTCCAGCACCCGGATGGCGTCCGCGTCGGCGTAGGCGTGGCTGCCCGCGGAGGTCTCCCTGCGCTGCCCACCGGCTGCCCGCCAGTTCTCCAACTGCTGGACCACGGTGTTCAGTTTGGGATCGGTGAGCGGGGCGCTGCGGATCACCTGGAGCAGCTCGGGCAGCACGTCCTCGGCCCGCAGGTCGGTCAGTGCGGCGCTCTCCATCGCCTGGGTGAGGGAGCTGCGGGTCACCTTGCCGCCGCCGGAGATCAGCGCCTTCACCCGGGCGTCCAGCAGGTTGGCGCGGTGCACCGAGCCGTCGCCGAAGCCGGCGGCGCCGTAGTCGGCGGCCTGCTTGTTGTTCCAGGAGACGTAGTAGTCCTGGTCCACCGACTGCGGGTGCTGGGCCGGCGGGGTGTACTGGGCGGTGTTGGTCGCCGGGTTGAATCCCTGCCACTCGTAGGCCGGTTGGGCCTGCACCGGCAGGCCCGCGTCCACGCCCGGGGCGCGCACCGGGTTGTTGCCCGAGTTGTAGTACGCGGTGTGCGAGGAGTCGGCGTAGAACCAGTTGAAGGTGTAGTTGATGTTCTGGGTGGCCTGCTGGAAGCTCGCCGGGTCGTGCACCAGGCCCGGGTCGTTGAGCATCTGGAAGCCGATGATCGAGTCGGCCTCGTGCCGGTAGGTGGAGCGCAGCGAGGTGAACGCCACCGGCTTGCCGCCGACCGTGCCGCGGGCGCTGACCAGGCCGTAGTTCGAGCGGTACATCACCAGCGAGTAGGAGCCGGCGGCCGTCGAGTCGGCGGTGGTCGGCGCCCAGGCGTCCTGCTGGGCCAGCTTGTCGAACGGCGTGCACTGCCCGTGCCAGAGGTAGGAGTTGGCGCTCAGCGTGACCGGCGAGCCGTCGGTGGTGCAGAGCGGCACGGCGTAGGTGTCGGTGATGTCCTGGCCGGCCGAGGTGGCGCTCCACGCGTAGTCCTGGCCGCGGCCGAGCTCCACGTAGAAGCTCAGGCCCGCGAAGGCGGCGCCGCGGGCGCTGATCCCCGGGCCCTGCAGCTCCTCCAGCATCAGCAACTGCGGGGCGAAGTAGCCGGTCTGCGGGCCGAAGACGGCCACCGGGTGCCCCGAGTCGGTGTACTTCCCGGAGACCACCAGGGCGTTGGACATCCCGTGCTTGGCGGTCAGCAGGTTGCCCGGCAGGACGCCGGTGGCCTTGGTGGTGGCGGAGGTGGCCGAGCCGGTGGCGTCGTAGATCAGCGGCTCGGGGACGACCGAGCCGGCGTCGGGCATCGCCACGCCCTGCGGGTCGCTCGGCGGCAGCGCGTACGGGAAGGACTGCCCGTCGTGCAGCGTGCTGACCGCCTCCGGGTCGTTGGCCTCCCGCAGCGAGGACCAGACCTGGTCGCCCAACTGCGGCCCGTACTGCGCCTCGGCGGCCAGTTTGACCTGGGCGGACGCCAGTTCGCCGCCGCCACCGGAGCCGAACAGCGCGCCGATCACCGAGGCCAGCGCGACCAGGTCGGTGAGCTTGAAGGGGGCGATCGAGCCGGCGTTGGTGATCGCGTTGATGTGGCCGGTGAGGTCGTACTCGCCGGGGAAGTAACGGCCGTTGTAGGACTGGGTGATGTACTGGTTGATGCCGTCGATGTACGCCTGCGCGTCGCTCAGCGCCTGCCGGGCCCGGTCTCCCTGGCCGGAGATGGCGTCGATCTGCTGCTGCAGTTCGGCCTCGGTGTACGGCGCGGCCTGCCAGAAGCTCTGCTCCAGCTGGCGGTTGGCCGCCGCCCCGCCGGCGAAGCCGGAGAGCTGGCCGCGGCCGACGTGCCGGAACAGGTCCATCACCCAGAGCCGGTCCTGGGCCGCCGCGTAGCCGGCACCGTACTCGGTGCCGTAGCGGGTGGTGCCGGTGATGTGCGGGACGCCGGTCGCCTTGTCGCGCACGATGGTGACGTCGGGGCGCGGGCTGACGGTGCTGGCCACCTGGGCGGCCGGCACGCCGAACGAGGCGTCGTCGAAGAAGTTGCCCAACTGGGCGTTGGTGAGGCCGGGGTAGCCGGCGGCCAGGGCGGAGTAGGGGCCGAGCTGGTCGTCGGTGTGGGCCGGGCGGGTGCCGAAGAGGCGGTTGCCGATGATGTCGGCCAGGGTCGCGTTGCCGTTCTCGCCGGCGGGCAGGATGTCGTTGCACTGACCGCCGCAGTAGTCGCCGGTCGCGGCCCTCGGCGCCGGGGCGGCGGCTAAGGCGGCGGTGCCGGGGGCGGCGGCCAGCAGGGCGGCGGTGAGCGCGAGGGCGGGCAGGCGCAGCCGTCGGGTACGGCTGGCGTGCCAGGGGCGCCGCGGGCGCGGGGCACCGAGGAAGCGTGCGCGCAAGGGGTGCTCCTCACTGTGGGGGTGGGGAGTTGACGGTAGAGCGGTTACTGGCCGGTTGGCTAGCTGTTGTGCGCGGATTTGTCATGATTCTTTGTCATGTCTTGATCGATTCTGGGGGCCCGGCGAGGGGTCCGAGGGCAACCAGCAGGCAAGCGGAGGCAAAGAGCTGGCCGCCGTTCGCCTGTTCGACAGATCCCTTTGGCCCTGCGCACGTCCAGCCAGGCAACAACCATGGCATGCGAGTCGCCATCGTCACCGAGTCCTTCCCGCCCGAAGTCAACGGCGTGGCCCACAGTGTGCTGCGCACCGCCGAGCACCTGGTCCGGCGCGGCCACCAGCCGCTGGTCATCACCCCCGCGCCGGCGCGCGGTTCGAACAGTCCAGCGCACTCCTTCGGCCCGGACACCACCGACATCCCGGTGGTCCGGATCCCGTCCGTGCCACTACCCCGCTACCCCCAGGTCCGCCTCGCGCTGCCCAGCTCCCGGCTGGCAGCGGCGCTGGCCGACCACCGGGCCGACCTCGTCCACCTGGCCAGTCCCTTCATCCTCGGCGCGCGCGGCGCGGTCGAGGCCAAGCGCCTGGACCTGCCCTCCGTCGCGGTCTACCAGACCGACCTGGCCGGCTACGCGCAGGCGTACCGGGTCGGCGGAGGCCTGGGCGCCGCCGCGGCCTGGCACCGGATCCGCACCATCCACGGCGCCGCCGCGCGCACCCTGGCCCCCTCCACCCCCGCCGCCCAGGACCTCACCGCGCACGGCGTGCCGCGCGTGCACCTGTGGCCGCGCGGCGTGGACTCGCTGCGCTTCCACCCCCGCCACCGCGACCAGGCCCTGCACCGCGCGCTCGCGCCCGGCGGCGAGGTGCTGGTGGGCTACGTGGGCCGGCTGGCCCCCGAGAAGCGGGTCGACCTGCTGGCCGGCGTCTGCGCGCTGCCCGGCGTGCGGCTGGTGATCATCGGCGACGGCCCGAGCGCCCCCGCGCTGCGCGAGGCGCTGCCCGGGGCGATCTTCCTGGGCCGGCGCACCGGCGAGGAGCTCGCCCGCTGCTACGCCACCTTCGACCTCTTCGTGCACACCGGTCCGCTGGAGACCTTCTGCCAGACCATCCAGGAGGCGATGGCCAGCGGCGTCCCGGTGGTGGCCCCGGCCGCCGGCGGGCCGCTCGACCTGGTCGGCCACCGCCGCACCGGCCTGCTGGTCGCCCCGCGCGACGTCCGGGCGGTGGCGGAGGCCGTCGCGGAGCTGGCCGCCGACGCCGAGCGGCGGGCCGACTACGGCCGCGCCGGCCGCGCCGACGTCACCGCGCGCACCTGGGAGGCGGTGGGCGACCTGCTGCTGCGGCACTACGAGGAGGTGCTGGCCGAGCACCGCGGGATCCCGCTCAACGCGCAGAGCGTCAGCGCGCAGGCCCAGCCGCAGGTGCCGGTGCAGATGCCGGTCCCGGGGCAGGCCCCGGTCCAGGTCCCGGTGCAGGCTGCCGTGCAGACCGCTGTTCAGACCACCGTGCCCGCACCGGCCGAGGAGCAGCCGGTATGACCGCCACCCCGCTGCGGATCGTGCGGATCGCCAACTTCGTCACGCCCGTCTCCGGCGGCCTGCGGACCGCGCTGCGCCACCTCGGCGCCGGCTACCTGGCCGCCGGCCATGAACCCGTTCTGGTCATCCCCGGTCCGCACAGACGCGACGAACTCACCGACCAGGGGCGGGTGGTGACACTACCGGGCCGGGTCCTGCCGGCCAGCGGCGGCTACCGGGTGCTCACCGACCGGCGGGCGGTGGAGCGCGAGCTGACCGCGCTGGCCCCCGACCGGCTGGAGGTCTCCGACCGCACCACGCTGCGCTGGACCGGACGGTGGGCCGGCGCCAACGGCGTGCGGTCGGCCATGGTCTCGCACGAGAACGCCACCGGGCTGCTGCGGACCCGCGGCCTGCCCGAGCCGCTCGCCCGCTCGCTCGCCGACCGGCTCAACTCCCGCACGGCGGCGGCCTACGACCAGATCATCTGCACCACGGCCTGGGCCGCCGCCGAGTTCCGCCGCCTGGGGGTCCGGCACCTGGTGGAGGCGCCGCTGGGGGTGGACCTGGAGCAGTTGCAGCCGTGGCGCCACGACGCCACCGTACGGGCCAGGTACGCCGAGCCGGCGCAGCCGCTGCTGGTGCTCTGCTCGCGCCTGTCGCCCGAGAAGCGGCCGGGCCTGGCCCTGGACGCGCTGGCCGAGCTGCGCCGCCGTGGGCAGGACGCCGTCCTGGTGGTGGCGGGCACCGGTCCGCTGCGCGAGCGGCTGGAGGCGCGGGCCCGGCGTGACCGGCTGCCGGTGCGCTTCCTCGGCCACCTGGCCGAACGCGCCGAACTGGCCGCGCTGTTGGCCTCCGCCGACGCCACCGTGGCACCCGGCCCGATCGAGACCTTCGGCCTGGCGGCACTGGAGGCGCTGGCCTGCGGGACGCCGGTCGCGGTGAGCCGCTCCTCGGCGCTGTCGGCCATCGTCGGGCCGGCCGGCGCGGTCGCCGAGGACTCGGGCACGGGCTTCGCGGACGCCGTGGAGGACCTGCTGGCCCGCCCGGAGGCCGAACGCCGGGCGGCGGCCCGCGCCCCCGCCGAGCGGTACGGCCGGGCGGCGGCGGTCGCGGGCGTCCGGTGCGTGCACGAGCAGCCGTACCCGGGGCCCGCCGGCGTGGCGGTGCCCCCAGCCGGCGCGGTGCCCACCGTGCACGCGAGCCTTGCCGGGGGGGCGGTGCCGTCCGACGACGGGGTGGAGCGCACCGGGAGCCCGAGATGACCGCGCCCACCCGCCCGGCCCGCGCGCACGCCCACCCGGCCACCGGGACCGTGCGCTTCGCCGCCCTCGGCGACTCGCTGACCGAGGGCGTCGGCGCGCCGACCGAGCAGGGCTGGCGCGGCTGGAGCGCCCTGCTCGCGCCGTCGCTGGCGGCCGACCCCTCGGCCGTCCAGCACCACAACCTGGCCACCAGCGGGGCACTCGCCGGCGACCTGGCGCAGCGCCAGCTGCCGGCGGCGCTCGCGCTGCGCCCGCACGTCGCGGCCGTCCTGGCGGGGGGCAACGACACCCTGCGGGCCGGCTTCGACATTGGGGGCCCCGCGGCCGCGCTGGACCGCCCCCTCGCCGAACTGTCCGGCGCGGGTGCGGTCCTGCTCACCGCCTGCCTGCCCGACCCGGGCCGGCTGCTGGGCCTGCCCGCCCCGCTCGCCCGGCCGCTGGCCCGGCGGATCGCGGCGGTCAACACCGTGGTCCACGAACTCTCCGAGCGTCACCACGCCGTCCACCTGCACCTGGCCGACCTGCCGTGGCTCACCCAGCGCGGCCTGCTGAGCGCCGACCGGCTGCACCCCAGCCCGCTCGGCCACCTGCTGATCGCCCGCCGCTACCACGCCGCACTGGGCGAGTCGGGCTTCGCGGTCGGCGCGGAGCCGGCCACCGTCCTCGCGCCGCCGCCCCCCAGCCGGGCCGCCGAACTCTGGTGGCTGGCCACCAAGGGCACCGCCTGGCTGGCCCGCCGCAGCGTCGACCTGCTGCCCGGTAGGCTCGCCCTGCCCGCCGCCGAGGCCGTGCACCGCCTGCGCGGCACGGTCGCGGAGCTGGAGGCCCGGGCCCAGGCCGCCGCCGAGGCCGCGGTGCGCGCCCTGCCCCCGGAGCACCGGCTGCCCTGACGCCACCGGCCCGCGCGGGCCGCTGCCGTCCGCCCCCGACCGCCGCCGTCCGCCCCCGACCGCCGCCGACCGGCCCCGCCCCCCCCGTGCGACGATCGGGGTCCGTCCGCGCGCGGCCGTGCGCGGGAGGTTCGGGTGAGCACGGGGGAGCGGGAGATGGCGCAGCGCCGGGTCGAGGACATCGAGGACATCGAGGACGTCGGGGGCGTCCAGGAGCGGGAACGGGCCGCCCTGCACGCCTACCTGACACCGCCGCACCTCGACCCCGCGCTCTTCGCGCCCGGCTTCGTCCAGAACGTCGGCGCCGACTTCCTGGCCGCACTCCGCGAACGGGTGGTGGCCCGCCACGGGGAGGTCCGCGAGCTCCTCCCGGGCGGTGCCGCCAGCCGCCACCGGGTGCGCTGTGCGCGGGGGGAGTTCAGCGCGCTGGTGAACGTCGACGGGCAGGGCCGGATCGTCTTCCTCTGGCTCGCACCCGAGGGATCCGACGCTGACCCCGACGCGGACGCGGACGCCGACGCCGACGCCGGGCCCGAGTCCGCCTCCGTCCGGACGCTGCGCGAGCGGCTGGCCGGCCCGGTGCTCGCGCCCCTGGTCGGCGCCCTGGCCGGCCCGGCCCTGGCCCTGAACGCCGCGCTGACCGGGACCCGGACCGAGGCCGGGCTCTCGCTGCTCGCTGCGCTGGCGCTGCTGCCGGTGAGCCGGCTGAGGGTGCCCTGGGAGTGGGTCGGCCGCTGGGTCCGGGCCGCGGGTACGGCGCTGGTGCTGGTCCCGGCCGGGTGGGCCGCCCTGCGGTGGCCCGCGCTGCCGGCCGGTGGCATCCCGCCGGTGGGCGCCGCCGTGACCGCCGTGGTCGTGCTGAGCGCGCTGGCGGTGGTCCGGGGCGTGCGCGAGGAGGGCGGCCGGCGCCCGGTACTGCTGATCACCAACCCGCTGCCGGGCAGCCGGGCGCTGGTGGTCCAGGGCGGCGGCCGGTCGGTGAACCACCACGTCGGCGTGCCGGCCCAGCGGATCGCCCTCGACGTCGTCTGCCTGGGCCGGCGCGGCCGGCGCTCCGCGCGCGGCCCGATGCCCCGCGACCTCGCCGCCTACCACGCGTACGGCTCGACCCTGGTGGCCCCCTGCGACGGGACGGTGATCGGCAGCGCGGACGGTTTCCACGACCAGCCGGTCCAGGTCGCCCCGGGCGAGCGCCGGGCCCTGCGCCCGCAGCCGGCGACCGGCAACCACGTCATCCTGCGGACGTCGACGGCCGACGGCGAGGTGCTGGTCGTCCTCGCCCACCTGCGCCGGGGCAGCGTACGGGTGCGGGTCGGCGACCGGGTGACGGCGGGCCAACCGCTGGCCCTGATCGGCAACTCGGGCAACACCACCGAGCCCCACCTGCACATCCACGCCGAACGGCGGACCGCGGCGAGCCCCGTCGGGATCCCCCTGCGGCTCGTCGCCCGCCCGGGCCGCCGGCTGCGCCGCGGTCGCCGCCTCGACCTCTGAGCGCGACCGCTGAGCGAGACCAGCGATCGCGACCGCCGAGCGCGACCACCGGGCTCGGTGACGGGCCGGGCGGGCATGATGGGGATCATGCGTCTGCATCCCATCACCTGGACCCGGCTGACCGGTGAACTGGCCGACCGGATCGAGCGGCTGACCACGGCCGACGGCGGAGCGTGGCCGCGGGTCGCGGTCGACGGCGCACCCGCGGCCGAGCCCGAGCGGTTGGCCGAGCAGGTGGCCGAGGAGCTGCGGCTGCGCGGGCTGGCCGTCCAACGGGTGCGGGCCCAGGGCTTCCTGCGGCCCGCCTCGCTACGGCTGGAGTACGGGCACCAGGACCCCGACGCCTACCTCGACCTCTGGCTCGACACCAACGCGCTCTTCCGCGAGGTCTTCACCCCGCTCGACCCGGGCGGCAGCGGGCGGGTGCTGCCCGACCTGCGCGACCCGGACACCGACCGCTCCACCCGCAGCCCGTACCGCGAACTCGCCCCCGGGACCGTGCTGTTGATGGACGGGCCGATGCTGCTCGGCCGCTGGTTCCCGTTCGACCTGACGGTCCACCTGCGGATGTCGGAGCCGGCCCTGCGCCGCCGCACCCCGCCGGCCGAGCAGTGGACGCTGCCCGCCTTCGCCCGCTACGAGGCGGAGGTCCGCCCGGCCGAGGCCGCCGACCTGCTGGTGCGCGCCGACGACCCCAAGCACCCGGCCTGGAACCAGGACTGACTCCGGACCCAGATCCCAGACCCCGGCCCCACCCGGTGCTACCGCACGGCGGCCAGCAGCTCCAGCAGCTCGCCCTGCCGGGCCGGCGGCGCGGCCAGGAAGCTGGTCGCCGCCGGCGTCCACGGCGCACCCGTCGCGTCGCTGACCGCCGCGCCCGCCTCGGTGGCGACCAGCGCGCCGGGGAGCAGGTTGACCGCGTCCGGTCCGTACTCCCAGAAGGCGTCCAGGTGGCCCGAGCCGACCTGGGCGACCTGGAGCGCGGTGGGCCCCAGGTTGCGCACCGCCAGGGCCGGGCCGCCGAGCACCGCGGTCAGCGACTCGCCGGCCCGCCGCCGCGCCACCGGGTCCGCGCCGACCGTGGGCGGCTGGCTGGTGGCCAGCACGGCGGCCGCCAACTCCCGCCGCGAGGGCGCGATCCGGGCACCGTTGCGCTGCGCTCCCGCGCCGCGCACGGCGGTGTAGGTGCAGCCCAGCAGCGGCGCGTGCACCACCGCGACCACCGCCTCGCCCTCGCGCAGCAGGGTCGCCGTCACCGCCCACTGCGGCAGGCCCAGCAGGTACTGCACCGCGCCGTCGGTGGCGTCGCAGACCCACCACTCGCCGGTGGCGGGCAGCTCCTGCGCCAGCTCGTCGTCCACCCACCCCGCCTGCGGGCGCAGCGCGCCCAGCCGCTCGCGCAGCTGCGCCGAGGCGGGCCCGTCCACCGCCGCGAACGCGGCGAAGGCACCCGCCCGGTCGGTCGCCGCCACCGGCTCGTCCGCCTGCCGCCGCGCCAGCCAGGCGCCGACCTCGCGGGTCACCGCCTCGACCGCGGCCAGCAGCTCCTCGTCCTCGCTCACCCTGCGGTCCCTCTGCTCGGTCATCGTTCTCGCCCCTGTCCCGGGTCGGCTCCGTGGTGCTCCGTCGGGGACAGGAGTACCGTCCGGGCGACAGGATGCGGCGTCGTTCGGCGGCCGCACGGTGGAGATCGGACAGTGATGCAGACCGAAACGACGGATCCGGCCACCCTGCTGGACCTGCTGGACCGCCGACTGGTCTGCGCGCTGCAGATCGACGGCCGGGCCGAGCCCGGCCGGATCGCCGCCGCCCTCGGGGTCTCGGTGCGCACCGTGACCCGCCGGCTGGCCCGGCTGCGGGAGACCGGCGTGCTGCGGGTGGTGCTGCTGGCGGGGGCCGAGGACGAGGAGGTCGGCGCGCTGTTGCTGCGGGTGCGGGTGCTGCGCGGCAAGGTCGCGGCGGTGGCCGACGCACTGGCGGCCCGCGCGGACGTGCCGTTCGTGGACCTGATGCTCGGCGGCGAGGAGGTCAGCGCCGTGGTGCTGACCGACCTGGCCGGCCGCGACCGGCTGCTCTACCGCCAGCTGCCGGGCACCGAGGCGGTCACCGAGACCACGGTGCACGCCGTGCTGCACCTCTTCGCGGACGCCGGGCAGTGGCAGGGCGGGCTGTTCACCGCCGACGAGGTGGCCGCGCTGAGCCCCGCGGCCCCGGTCCCCGACCCCACGGCCGCCCCCGCCGGCTCGGCCGCTGGCCCGACGCCCGGCCCGATGCCCGCCCTCGCCGCCGTCCCGGCCGCCGTGCGGGCCCCCGCGCCGGACCCGCTGGACCGCCTGCTGCTCGCCGAACTGGCCGACGACGCCCGCCGGTCGGCCGCCTCGCTCGCCGCGGCCCTGGGCACCCCGGAGTCCACCGTCCGCCGCCGGCTGCACCGCCTCGCCGCGGCCGGACTGCTGCGCACCCACGCCACCGTCGACCCGCGGGTGCTCGGCATGGCGGTCGACGCCAACCTCTGGCTCACCGTGCCGCCCGCCCACCTCGCCGAGGCCGGCCGGGTCCTGGCGGCGCACCCGCAGGTGCACGGCGTGCTGGCCACCAGCGGCCCGGCCAACCTGATGGCGGCCGTCTTCTGCCCGGACTACGAGGGGCTCTACCGCTTCACCACCGAGGTACTCGGGCCGCTGGGCGTGGACCGGGTGGAGACCGCGATCGTGGGCCGGGCGGTGAAGCGCGCGGGTGTCCGGCTCACCGCACCGGGAGCCGTCCGCCGCCCCGGCGGCTGAGGCGGGCGCGGCGCGGGAGAGGACCCCGACGCCGGGCGCCGCGGCCGGTCAGGCCCCCGTGGACGAGCCCGGGCGGACCACCATCAGCACCGTCACCACGGCCCAGAGCAGCGAGAAGATCCCGGTGCTCATCGCCAGCAGCTTCAGCCCGCCGGCCGCCTGCGCCGCGTCCGCGCCCTCCTCGCCGGCGAGGGCGGCGACCACCGCCTCCTGGCGCGGCAGCACCAGCACCAGCAGCACCAGCGCGGCGATCGAGGTCAGCACCAGCGAGGTGATCAGCCATGCGCTGCCCATCACGCCCATGACCTGCGCCAGCCCCACCCCGAGCACCGGCACGGCGATCCCGAGCAGCGCGTAGACCTGGGTGATCCGGTACAGCAGCTTGACCGACGCGGCCGCCTCCGCCCGCTCGGTTGCGCCCCCGCTCGCCTCCAGCGCGGCCCGCGCCCGGCGCGGGAACATGCTCGCGGCCACCGTCACCGGGCCGATGGCCACGATCGCGGCCAGGACGTGCAGGCTCAACAGGAACTTGGCCATGGGGTACGACTGCCTTCGCGCTAGTCCGGGGGCGGCGCGAGAAGTGCTCGCGGCGTGCGGGCACCCGCCCCGGGCCGGTACCCGTCCGGCACGCTAACACCCACTCGTTCGGCCCCGGCCACCCGGCCCTCGGCTGGGCCGTTGGACGGACCCGCGCCGCGTGGCGCCGCGCCGCTGCCCCCGCCACCGGCCCCCCGACCTTTGATGGAACGGGCATGCCGTGCGCGGTCGCCGACCGTGCCGGGCCGGACGAACAGGAGGCGCGCATGAGACGAACGAGCAGGTCGGCACTGGCGGCGGGGATCGTGGTGGCGGCGCTGGCGTTACCGCTCTCCAGCGCGGAGGCGATCGGATTCCCGCCGCCGCTCGGCCCCTGCGGTGGCCCGAACTGTCCCGCCACCTTCCCCCCGCCGAACAACCTCGAATTCACCGGCCGCGACTCCAACGTCAACGTCTTCGCCGGCGGCGACTACACGGTCGCCGGCCGCTCCGCCGAGGCCGAGGGCTGGGTGGTCACGCTCGGCAACCTCACCGTGGAGAAGAACGGTGGCGGCGTGTTCAACATGGGCGTGGCCGGCGTCGGCTCACGGGTGCCCCCGCCCAACGGCGCGGACTTCGTCTCGGTCGGCGGCAACGTGCTGGTCAGGCCGACCAACCGGGTGGAGGTCGGCGGCAGCGACTACAAGGGCACCGTCGCCTGGGGCAACCTGCGCTACGGCGGCACCACCACCGGCACGGTCGACCTCACCCCGACCGGCCAGCAGGTCCACGACACCGGCGTGCGCGACCGGTACGCCCCGCTGCGCACCACCATCGAGGACTTCTCCAGCTGCGCCGGCAAGGCCACCGCCACCGGCACGGTGACGGTCACCACCTACGACGCGACCTTCAAGGGCGACGGCACGAGCGCCCGGCAGGTCTTCAACGTCGACCAGAACCTCGGCTCGGCCGGTCACGCGATCGACCTGAAGTTCACCGGCATCCCGGCCGGCGCCACCGTCATCGTCAACATGCTGCCGGCCGACGCGGTGATCAGCACCAACACCGGCACCGGCATCCCGGGCGACCAGCTGACCGACCTGCGCGGCAAGTTGCTGTGGAACTTCCCGACCTCCAACACGGCCCGGATCACCGGCGGAGCCCAGTTCCAGGGCACGATCCTGGGCGGGAACCCGAACGCCACCACCACGGTGGACACCCCCGGCACCAACGGCCGGGTCTACCTGGCGGGCAGTCTGGTGCAGACCGGCACCAGCGGCACCGAGCTGCACAGTTACCCCTTCGACGGGGACCTGCCGGACTGCTCGGGCCCGACTCCCACGCCGACCCCGACCCCTACGCCGACCCCCACGCCCACGCCGACACCCACCTGCAGCCCCACGCCCACGCCCACTCCCACCCCGACACCCACCCCCACGCCCACCCCGACCCCCACGCCCACCCCCAAGCCCACCCCCACGCCCACCCACTCCACGAGCTGGTCCACCGGCCCGAGTCCGACCCACGGCCACACCCACTCCGACGGCCCGCCCTGGCCCACCGGCAACGGAACCCCGCCGGTCCTGCCGAACACCGGCCAGGACGGCTCCACCACCGTGCTCGCGGTGGCCGGCGGCCTGCTGCTGGCGGGTGGTGGCGCGCTGCTGATCGGCCGCCGGCGCGGCCGCCACAGCTGACGGTCCACGGCAGTTGACGGTTCGTCGCAGCCGACGGACCGGTGCGGCCCGGCCGGCACACTGCCGGCCGGGCCGCACCGCGCCCAGCCCGCGCCCTAGAGTCCGTGGATCTGCAGGTGGGCCCGCAGGTCGGCGAAGATCCGCTGGCCCTCGGCCGCCTGCTCGGTGGCCGCGGGCATCGCCAGTTCCAGCTTGTAGCCGGCGCCGTCCTTGCGGACCAGGGCCAGTTCCAGGGTGCGCTGCGCCTTCGGGTTCGCGTAGTCCGTGGTGTCGGTGTAGTGCACGTCCAGCAGCGCGGCGTTCTTGCCCTGCTGCTGGGTGGCGGTCACGGCGCCGTCCGCCCGGTCGTCGCTGCCGTGGCTCTGGTTCTCCCGGAACCAGGCCAGGTCCGCGTTCCCGACGCCGAGCGAACTCTTGCTCTCCCCGGTCCACTTGGTGAGCTTGATGACGAACACCTTGGTGGGATCACTGAAGGTCACCACGCTGTCGTCCACGCTGCGCAGGTAGCCGCCCGGGGCGGCCAGGGTGGCGTCCACCTCCTTCTCCTCGAAGGTCCTCCACCCCGCCGGCAGGTCCGCCGCCGGTGGACTCAGCAGCGCCCAGAGCAGTGCCGTGCTGATGGCCAGCACGCCGGTTCCGGTGGCGAGTTGGGCGCGTCGGCTGGTCCGGACGGCGCGCAGCACGCGGCGCGGCAGCGGCCCCCCGCCGGCGGTCCCGCCGACGGCCCCGGCCCCGGCCGCCCCGACGGGCCCGGGGTCGGCGGCGCTCGCGGCCGGGGCGCGTGGTGGCGGCTCGGCGAACGCCCGCAGGGCGGGGATCAGCGCGGCCGCCACCGGCCGGGTCTGCGGCTCCTTGCGCAGCAGTCGCGCCAGCAGGTCGGCCAGCTCGCCGGCGTTGGCCGGCCGGGGCAACTCGGCCAGCAGGATGGCCTGCAGGGTGGAGGCGGTGGTCTGCCGGCGGAACGGCGAGACCCCCTCGACGGCCTGGAAGAGCACCACCCCGAGCGACCACAGATCGCTGGCCGGCCCCGGTCCCTGGCCCAACACCCTTTCAGGGGACAGGAATTCGGGGGAGCCGATGAAGGTACCGGTCTCGGTGAGCTTCTGCTCGCCCTCCACCTTGGCGATGCCGAAGTCGGTCAGCACCACCCGCCCGTGGCGGCCGAGCAGGATGTTGGCGGGCTTGACGTCCCGGTGCAGCACGCCCGCCTCGTGCGCGGCCGCCAGCGCCTCCAGCACCGCCAGCCCGATCCGGGCGGCCTCGCGCGGCGGGAGGGTGCCCTCCTGCAGCACCTCGGCCAGCGAGCGCCCGCGCACCAGTTCCATGACGATCCACGGGCTGTCGTCCACGGTGACCACGTCGTGGACGGTCACCACCGAGGGGTGGTCGACGCGGGCCGCCGCCCTGGCCTCGCGCTGCATCCGCAGGTGCGCGGTCGTCCGTTCGGCGGCGGAGAGTTCCGTGGGCAGCCGGGGCTCCTTGACGGCCACGTCCCGGTCGACCACCTCGTCGTGGGCCCGCCAGACGGTGCCCATGCCGCCGAAGCCGAGCCGCTCCAGCAAGCGGTAGCGGCCGCCGACCAGCCGCCCGGCGCCCGGGTGCGCCTCCACCGCCGCGGGCGGGGATATCGGCCCGGACGTCGGCGGGGACGTCGGCGGGGACGTCGGCCGTGACACCGGTGGCTGCAGCCCGTAGCTCGTCGGCTCCTCGGCCGACCCCCCGTTGCTCGTCATGGCTGCATGATGGCAGCCGGCCCCGACCGCCGGCACGCCGCGCCCGGGGGTGTGACGCGACGGTGACCGAGACTCGGGTCACCGCCGCTGTGGTCACCGCCGCTCAGGTCACCGCGCCCCGGCGGTTGAACCGCTCGGCCCGCCACTCGCCGCTCGCCAGCACCTCGCGCAGGGCCGCCGCGGCGTCCCAGACCTCGGTGTAGGAGACGTAGAGCGGCGTGAAGCCGAAGCGGATCAGGTCCGGCGCGCGGAAGTCGCCGATCACGCCGCGCTCGATCATCGCCTGCACCACCGGGAAGCCGTCGGGGTGGCGGATGGCCACCTGGCTGCCGCGCTCCTCCGGCCGGCGCGGCGTCACCACGTCCAGCCCCTGCGCCTGCTCGATGAACAGGCCGGTCAGCGCGAGGCTCTTGGCCCGCACCTCCCGCAGGTCCACCTGCTCCCAGATCTCCAGGGTGGCCCGCAGCCCGGACAGCGCCAGCAGCGAGGGGAAGCTGGTGAGGAAGCGCCCGATGCCCTCGGCCGGCCGGTACCCGCTGTCGAAGGCGAACGGCTCGGCGTGCCCGAACCAGCCGGTCAACGGCTGCTCGGCCACCGCGTGGTGGCGCGGCGCGGCGTACAGGAAGGCCGGCGCGCACGGCCCGGCGTTGAGGTACTTGTACGTGCAGCCGACCGCGAAGTCCACGTCGCAGGCGGTCAGTTCGATCGGCACCGCGCCCACCGAGTGGCAGACGTCCCAGATCATCAGCGCGCCGGCCCGGTGCACCCGGGCGGTGATCTCCGCCATGTCCAGCAGCCGGCCGGTGCGGTAGTCGACGTGCGAGAGGACCACCGCCGCGACGCCCTCGTCCAGGTAGGCGTCCAGGTCGTCCACCGAGGGCATCAGCACGCTGCTGCCACCCTCGAAGAGGCCGGTGACGCCCTCGGCGATGTACAGGTCGGTGGGGAAGGTGTCCCGCTCGCCGAGCACCGTGCGCCGTCCGGGGCGCATCCGCAGCGCGGCGGTCAGCAGCTTGAAGAGGTTGACCGAGACGCTGTCGCAGACCACCACCTCGCCGGCCCCGGCGCCGACCAGCGGCGCGATCCGGTCGCCCAGCGTGTACGGCAGCTCGGTCCAGCCGTGCTTGTTCCAGCTGGTGATCAGGTCCCGGCCCCACTCCTCCTCGACGGTCCGGCGGACCACCTCGGGGGTGCGCACCGGCAGCACGCCGAGCGAGTTGCCGTCCAGGTAGACGCCGTTCGCGGGGAGGGTGAACTCCTTGCGGAACGGCGCCAGCGGGTCGACGGCGTCCAGCGCCGCGCACTGCTCGCGGGTGCCGGGAATGGTCACAGGGGCGCTCACAGCTCTCCTCGCACGGTCCACAGCTCCGGGAAGACGTCCTGCTCGGTGGCGGCCTTCAGCCAGGCCAGGCCGCTGGAGCCGCCGGTGCCGGGCTTGGCGCCCATCGAGCGCTTGACCGAAGCGTAGTGCCGCTGGCGCCAGCGGGTGACGCGTTCGGCCGTGTCGAGCAGCGCCTCGGCCAGCGTGACGAGCTCGCCGGCGGCCGGGTCGGTGTAGACGGTGTGCCAGGCCTGCTGCACCGCCTCGCGCGGGCGGTAGCGGCCCGCGCCCGCGGCGTCGCCCTCCTCGGCCTCCTGCGCGGCCAGCACCCCGCGGCGGGTCAGCAGGGCCAGCGCGTCGTCGTACAGGGTGGGCGCGCGCAGCGCGGCCGCGAGCTCCTGGTGCACGGCGGGCGCGCCCTGGTACATCTCCAGCAGCCGCGGCGACTTGTTGCCGACCAGGAACTCGAGGTGCAGGAAGGCCGAGGACTGGAAGCCGGAGGCCTCGCCCAGCACCGGGCGGAACGCGCTGAACTCCACCGGGGTGAGCGTGCCCAACAGGTCCCAGGAGCTGTTCAGCACGTCCTGCACGTGGGTCCCGCGGCGCAGCGCGGCGAGCGCGCCGGGCAGGTCGTCCTCGCGCAGCGCGCGCTGGGCGAGCGTCCACTCGTGCCGCAGCAGGCCGAAGAGCAGCTCCATCACCTGGGTGGTGACGATGAAGGACAGCTCGGCGGGGACCTTGCTGCGTGGCTGCTGCAGGGTGTGCAGCACGTCGAGGCGCGCGTAGCGCTCGTACGGCGTGGCGCCGCTGTCCTCGGGGGAGGTGGCGCCGGTCCCGGCGCCCTCGGCGGTGGCGTCGAAGGCCAGCTTCGGCGTGCTGACGGTGGGCTGGGACATGGTGGCGTTTCCCCCTTGGTGGCTGGTGGGGACTATTGTGCGGCGGTGCACCGGGCTCTTGAATGGGCGACGGGTACCCGATCCGGCACTCGGCCTTCCGAACGGAAGGTCTTCTCCCGATCGTGCCTGTCGAATGAAAAACCGCACCTCGCACCCCCCGGAGCCCTCGCCATGGACGCCCTCGACCGCCACCTGCTCGCCGAGCTGCAGGCCGACGCCCGGCTCTCCTACAACGAGCTCTCGCGCCGGGTCAGCCTCTCCCCGCCGGCGGTCGCGGAGCGGGTGCGCCGGCTGGAGGCGGAGGGGGTGATCGGCGGCTACCACGCCCACGTCGACCTGGCCCGGGCCGGGCTGGCAGTGACCGCGCTGGTCCAGGTGGAGTGCTACGGGCCGCGCTGCGTGCTGCGCGATCCGGCGGTGGCCCAGTGGCCGGAGGTGCTCCAGCTGCACCGGGTGACCGGCGGGGCGTGCTGCGTGCTGCTGGTGGCGGTGCCGGCGATGGCCGACTTCGAGGTGCTGATCGACCGGCTCGCCGCCTACGGCCAGCCGAGCAGCTCGATGATCCTCTCCAGCCCGGTGCCCTGGCGCGCGGTCACCCCGCCCTGAGGCCCGCCGGGCCCACCGGCCCGGCCCCGGCCCTGCGCCCGGTCCCGGCCCTGCGCCCGGCACCTCAGTGCCCGCCCGAGCCGGCCAGCGGCACGCCCAGCCCGGCCAGCCCGTTGAGGAACAGCTCCACGCCGACCGCCGCCAGCAGCAGGCCCAGCAGGCGCGACAGCACCTCCAGCGAGGTCTGGTGGGTGCGCCGCAGCAGCGGGGCCAGCAGCAGCACGCAGAGCGCGTTGATCACCACCACCGCCAGGTAGGCGCCCGCCACGGTGGTCCGCCAGCCCCAGGTGTCCTTGGTCAGTGACTCGACCAGCACCGCCGTCATCGCCAGCGGGCTCGCCACGTACGGCAGCAGCAGCTCGCGCAGGCCCTCGGCCAGCGGGCTGGCCAGCCCGCCCTCCTCGTCCTCGCCCCCGCCGCCCACGTGCACGCCCAGCACCAGGCCGACCGCGTAGAGGAAGAAGATCACGCCGCCGGCCAGCTGCAGCGACTCGTCGCTGACGTGGAAGAAGGCGGTGACCGCGTCCGCGCAGACCGCCATCAGGATGCCGACCAGGGCGGCCAGCAGCGAGCTGATCAGCACCAGCTTGCGGGTCGCGTTGAGGGTGCGCTCCCGGCTGAGGTGCGCGTAGGCGAGCAGCACCTTGGGCGGGCCCACGACGGCGAAGAAGGTGACGAAGGCACTGCTCAGCGTGAGGACGGACATCCCCCCAGCATGGGCGAGCGGGCCCGCGGCCGCCCGTCGCCGCAGCCGGCCCGCGCGGGTCCCCCGGATGGCCTGCCCGGGTCGAGGACCAGTCGGCGGTCGGCTGGGATGGGAGCGCACGGAAGCCGACGGGGCCAGGAGAGATGAGGACATCATGGGCTGCGTCCATCGCAAGGACCTCGGGTTGCTCGCGCTGCGGGCCGCCGTCGGCGGAGTGCTGTTCGGCCACGGCACCCAGAAGCTCTTCGGCTGGTTCGGCGGCGGCGGTCTGGAGGGCACCGCGCAGGCGATGGAGCACATGGGCTTCAAGCCCGGCGGGCAGAGCGCGCTGGCGGCCGGACTCGGCGAGGCGGGCGGCGGCGCGCTGCTGGTGGCCGGGCTGGCCACGCCGGTGGCCGGCGCGGTCGTGGCGGGCACCATGGCCGGCGCGATCTCGGTGCACTTCCCGCACGGCTTCTTCGTCACCAAGGGCGGCTACGAGTACCCGGCGCTGCTGGGCGTCTGCGGCCTGGCGATCGGCCTGGCCGGCCCCGGCCGCTACTCGCTGGACCACCTGACCGGGCACGCGCTGGACCGCTCCTGGCTCGGCGCGGCGGCCTTCGCGGCGGCGGCGGCCGGCGCGGTCATGGTGGTCTCCAAGCGCGAACGCGGGGTCCGCGAGGCCGCCTCGGCCGCGATGGAGGCCGAGCCCGAGTAGGCCTTCGGCGGGCCCGGAGTGAGCCCGTGGTGAGCAGCAGATGAATTCCGGCCCCTGCCGGCCTGGCGTCTACAGATCTGTAGTACGTTCTCGCTGGGAGGGGCCTGAGGTGGTGTTCGCACGCCTCGGTACGATGACGCCTTCCGTCGAGACCCGTACCGCAGAGCTGAAGGTGTGCGATGTCCCTGACCTACCCGGAATCCATCGGCGTGGGCCTGCTGCAAGGCGTCACCGAGCTCTTCCCGGTCTCCAGCCTCGGCCACAGCATCCTGCTGCCCGCGCTGCTCGGCGGCAGCATCAAGCGCGACCTGGACATGACCGCCGACCAGTCGCCGTACCTGACCGTGCTGGTCGGCCTGCACCTGGCCACCGCGCTGGCCCTGGTGGTCTACTTCCGCAAGGACTGGGTCCGGGTGATCCGCGGGCTCTTCACCTCCATACGCGAGCGCCGAATAGAGACCACCGACCAGAAGCTGGCCTGGCTGCTGATCTTCGGCACCATCCCGGTGGGCGTCGCGGGCCTGGTCGCCGAGCACGCGCTGCGCTCCGCGCTCGGCAAGCCGCTGCCGGCGGCGATCTTCCTGGCGCTGAACGGCTTCGTGCTGCTGGGCGCCGACCGGCTGCGCCGCGGTGGCGGCGGGCGGCGGCGGGCCGGCGGTCAGGTCGAGCACACCCCGGGCGTCGACCCGGACATCGAGTCGGACCGCCGGCTGGCGAAGCTGACCTTCCGTCAGGGCACCTGGATCGGCGCGGCGCAGATCCTGGCCCTGCTGCCCGGCATCAGCCGCTCCGGCGTCACCATGAGCACCGGCGTGCTGCGCGGCCTCAACCACGAGGACGCGGCGCGGTTCTCCTTCCTGCTGGCCACCCCGGTCATCCTGGCCGCCTCCGCGCTGAAGCTGCCGGAGCTGCTCAAGCCGGAGAACGCGGGCATCCGCGGGCCGCTGGTGGCCGGTTCGATCGCGGCCTTCGCGGCGGGCTACGTGTCGGTGAAGTTCCTGACCAAGTACTTCGAGAGCCGCAGCCTGACCCCGTTCGCCATCTACTGCATGGTGGCCGGCATCGGCAGCGCCATCTACCTGGGCGTCGGCGCCTGACGGCCTGACGGCCCGAGGATCCGACGGCTCCGGTCACGGCGCGTACCTCCCCCGGACGGGTTCACCGGCTGGCGGGCTCCGCCCACCCCACCGAGGGTGGGGAGGAGCTTTGCCGGTACCCCAGGGAAGAGGCCGCCAGATGGACCGCACCACCGCCCGCCCCCGCAGCACGGCCCACCAGGCGCCGCGCGCCACCTGCGCCCGTCCCGCCCCGCGGGCCCGCCGCGTCCTCGCCGCCCCGGTCGCCCTCGCGGTCGGGGCGGTGCTCTGTACGGGCACGGCGCTGGCGGGCTGCTCCAGCACGGTCAACAAGGCCACCTCGCAGGCCACCTCGGTGCTGAGCGCGGCCCAGTCGGTGGCCTCGCAGGCGGCCTCCGCGGCCTCGGCCGCCAACTCCGCGGTGCAGTCCGGCGCCTCGCAGGCCGGCTCGGCGGCCTCGGCCGCCGCCTCCGCGGCCAACTCCCTCGCCAGCGGCTTCGACTCCGGCTCGGCGGTGGCCTCGGCGCAGTCGGCCGTCTCCTCGGCGTTCGCCAGCGTCACCAGCGGGCTCGACGGCAGCGGCGACGTGACCGTGGGCCAGGTGAGCTTCGGCTCCGACGGCCGCGCCCAGGCGACCGTCACCGTCACCAACCACCAGTCGCAGGCCCAGAGCTACACCGTGCGGGTCGACTTCAAGGACGCCTCGGGCAACCTGCTGGACACCACCGCGCTGACCGTCGACTCCGTCCAGCCCGGCCAGAGCAGCACCGCCACCGCCCGCAGTCACCGCACTCTGACGGGAACGGTGAACGCCTCGGTCGCGGGCGCCCTGCGGTACTGACCGGGCCGCCCTCAGCGGTGGGCGGCGGCCAGCTCCAGGAAGCGGGTGCCGGCCTCGGTGACGTCGGCGGCGCTCCAGGCCAGCGCGGGAGCGGCGACGGTGACCTCGGCGGTCGCCAGGCCCGGGGCGGCGTCCTGCCAGTGCGCGACGAACCAGGTGCCCTCCTGCTCGGCGAGCGCGAGGGTGGCGGCGTTCAGGGCCTCGGCGGGGTGCGGGAGCCAGAGCTGGAAGGCGTTGGTGTGCGGCGGGTCCGGGTTGACCCGGGCGCCGGGTAGGGCCGCCAGCGCGGCGGCCACCGTCCGGGCGTGCCGGACCTGCTCGGGCAGCGTGGGCAGCACGGTGTCCAGGCCGTGCAGCGCGGCCAGCGCGGCCGGCCACTGCTGGAAGAGCGTGCCGCCGTGCCGGTGGCGCCAGGCGCGGGCGTAGCCGGTCAGGTCGGCGGTGCCGGCCAGCGCGGCGCCGCTGATCCCGCCGAGGTCCTTGTAGAACGAGACGTAGGTGCTGTCGGCCAGGGCGGCGATCTCGTGCAGCGGGCGGCCGAAGTGCTCGGTGGTGGTCCACAGGCGCGCGCCGTCCAGGTGCACCCGGGCGCCGGCGGCGCGGGCCGCCTCGACGGTGGCGCACAGCTCCTCCCAGCTCGGCAGCAGGAAGCCGGCGTCGCGCAGCGGGAGTTCGACCGTCAGAGTGCCGAACGGCTCGCCGAGGGCGGCGAGTTCGGCGTGGGTGGTGATGCGGGGCTCGGCGCTGGGCCACAGCCCGCGCAGGCCGGTGAGCTGGCTGTAGGCCTGCCGCTCGTGCACCTCCAGGTGGCTGAGCGGCTGCAGCGCCACCGCCCGGCGGCCGGTGAGCTCGGCGCCGTAGCGCAGGGCGATCTGCTGGGCCATGGTGCCGGTGGGGAAGAAGGCCGCGTCCTCGGTGCCGAGCAGGGCGGCGACCCGCTCCTCCAGCCGGCGGACCGGGCCGTCGGTGGCGTAGAAGTCCGGCGGCTCGTCCAGTCCGTCCAGCGTGGCGAGCTCGGTCAGCCGCTCGCGCACGGTCGCCAGGCGCTCGCCGGACAGGATCCGCCGGCTGGCCAGGCGGGCCGCGCGGCGCCGGCGCAGGGTGTCCTCGGTCGTGCTCTGCTCGTCGTCCACCAGCCGATTGTCGTCCACCGGCTGATTGTCGCGGCTCAGGTCGGTCGCACCAAGCGGTTTTCGTAGGCGAAGACGACCGCCTGCACCCGGTCGCGCAGTCCGAGCTTGAGCAGGATCCGGCTCACGTGGGTCTTCACGGTGGCCTCGGCGAGGTAGAGCTCGGCGGCCACCTCGGCGTTGGACATGCCGCGGGCGAGCTGCACCAGCACGCTGCGCTCGCGGTTGGTGAGCGCCTCGATGGCGCGCTCGGCGCGGCCGGCCCCGCCGCCGTCCTCGGGCAGCTGGGAGGCGAAGGTGTCCAGCAGCCGGCGGGTGATCCGGGGGGCCACCACGGCGTCGCCGGCGGCCACGCTGCGGATCGCGCTGAGCAGTTCGTCCGGCTGGGCGTTCTTCAGCAGGAACCCGGAGGCGCCGGCCCGCAGGCCGGCGAAGGCGTACTCGTCGAGGTCGAAGGTGGTCAGGATGAGCACCTTGGTGTCCGGGACCCGCTCGACGATCTGCCGGGTGGCCTCGATGCCGTCCAGGCCCGGCATCCGGACGTCCATCAGCACCACGTCGGGCCGGTGCTCGACGGCCAGGCGGACCGCCTCGGCGCCGTCCTCGGCCTCGCCGGCGACCGTCATGTCGGGCTGCGAGTCGAGCACCAGGGTGAAGGCCACCCGGAGCAGCGGCTGGTCGTCGACCAGCAGGACACGGATGGTCACAGCGGATCCTCCTGGGAGCCGGAGCCGGGGCCGAGGTCGAGGGTGGTGGCCACCCGCCAGCCGCCGCCGGGCAGCGGTCCGGCGGTCAGCTCGCCCCCGTAGGCGGCGGCCCGGTCGCGCATGCCGGCCAGGCCGTGGCCGGTGCTCTGACCCGCGGCGGCGGTGCCGGTGGCGGACCCCGGCCGGGGGCGGCCGTCGTCGCGGACCTCCACCTCGACGGTCGTGCCGCGGCAGGCCACCGTGACGGTGGCCCGGGCGCCGGGGGAGGTGTGCTTGAGGGTGTTGGTCAGCGACTCCTGCACCAGCCGGTAGACGGTCAGCTGGGCGCCGGGGGAGACGGCGGCGCTCTCGCCGGTCAGGGTCAGCTCGGTGCTCAGCCCGGCCGCCCGGACCTGCGCGGCCAGTGCGGCGAGCTGGCCCAGGCCCGGCTGCGGGTGGCGCAGCGCGTCGGGCTCGTCCGCGCGCAGCACGCCCAGGAAGCGGCGCATGTCGGTGAGCGCCTGGCGTCCGGTCTCGGCGGACTGGCGCATCGCGGCGGTGGCCTTCTCGGGCGCGTGCGGGTTGGCGTAGACCGCTCCGTCGGCCAGCGCCACCATGACCGAGAGGTTGTGGGTGACGATGTCGTGCATCTCGCGGGCGATCCGCGAGCGCTCCTCGGCGACCGCGAGGGCGGCCTGCTGGTCGCGCCGGCGCTCCAGCTCGCTGGCCCGCTCGCGCAGGGCCAGCAGCTGGGCCTGCCGGGCCCGCACGTTGAGGCCCAGCACCGCCGCGGCGGTGCTGGCACCGGAGAGCAGGAAGGCCAGCTTGAGCCAGAGACCCAGCGGGTCGTGGTGGCCGGGCTCGGGGCCCCAGCGGGAGACCGCCAGCACCACACCGAGTTCGACGATCGCGAACGCGAGCAGTGTTCTACGACGAGAGCAGTGCGCCGCCACCGTGTAGAGCGCGATCAGCACGGCGATGTCGGCCGGCATCCGCACGTCGAGCACCCACTGCAGGAACGCGGTGCCCGCGATGACGGCGAAGACCGCCTCCGGGGCGCGCCGGCGCCAGGCCAGCGGCGCCACCAGCGCGCACTGCAGCGCCCAGGCCAGCGGCCGGTCGTGCACGTGCCGCAGGAACGGCAGGCCGGTCGGCAGCAGGACCAGCAGCGCGAAGGCGGCGTCGGCGAGCCCGGGGTGGCGTTCGGTGCGCAGCAGCGCGCGCACGCCCGCCAGCCCCCGGGCGGCGCCGGGAAAGCGCCGCCCGAGGGCTGCCGGGAGCGCGGCGGCCGAGGTCACCGCGCCATTGTGCACCGCGCAGTCGTGCCCGGCGAACGTCTCAGGCATCACGCCGCTTGATCACCACGGCGGCGCCGATCAGGGCCGCGGCCAGGTAACCGCACATCACGGCGAAGCCCGTCCAGGGGGCGAGGGTGCCGGGGTCGCCGTGCAGGGTGGCGACGGCCTGGCCGGCGGCGCCGGGCAGGTAGGGACCGATGTGGCTGCTCCAGGAGGCGGGCAGCACCTCCACCAGGCCGGGCAGCACCAGCAGCAGGCCGAAGACGGCGGCGATGCCACCGGCGGTGTTGCGCACCATGGCGCCGATGCCGACCGCGAGCAGGCCCACCGCGGTGAGGTAGAGCGCGGTGCCGAGGACGGTGCGCAGCACCCCGGCGGCCGACAGCGTGGTCTGCACGTGGACGCCGGCGAGCACCGCCTGGCCGCCGAAGAAGGCGACGAAGGCCGTCACGGTGGTCACCACCAGGGTGACCGCGCCGAAGACCGCGGCCTTGGCCCAGAGCACCGGCAGCCGGCGCGGCACCGCGGAGAGCGAGGCACGGATCATGCCGGTGCTGTACTCGCCGCTGATCACCAGCACGCCCAGCACGCCGACGGCCAGCTGCGCGGCCAGGTAGCCGCGCAGGCTGCGGTCGGCCGCGTCCACCATGAAGGCCCGGTCGTGCGCCTCGGGGTGGTTGATGTGGTCGACGGCGCCGTAGCAGGCCAGCAGGCCGAAGCCGATCATGAAGACGACCGCGGCCAGCAGGGTGTAGTAGCTCGACCGCAGGGTCCGGAACTTGATCCACTCGGAGTGCACGACCCGGAGCAGGGTGACCCGGCCCGCGCGGTCCGCGGCGGCGGGGCCGGCCGGGGCCTTGGCCTGCGGGGCGAGGGGGGTGGCGGTGGTGCTCATGCGGCGTGCTCCTCGACCAGTGCGCGGGGGGTGACCACGGCCTCGTACTCGACCGCGTCCTTGGTGAGTTCCATGAACGCCTCCTCCAGCGACGCCTGCTGCGGCGTCAGTTCGAAGAGCACCAGGGCGTGCTCGGCGGCCAGGCGGCCGATCCGCTCGCCGTCGGCCCCCTCGACCTCCAGCCGGTGCGGGTCCTGCGCGTCGGTGCGGACCGTCACCTGCGGCAGCGCGCCGAGGAGTTCGGCCAGCCTGACGGCGTCGGGGGTGCGCACCAGCACGCCGCCGCGCGAGGCGCTGGCGGTGAACTCGGCCACCGAGGTGTCCGCGATCAGCCGGCCGCGCCCGATCACGATCAGGTGCTCGGCGGTCAGTGCCATCTCGCTCATCAGGTGCGAGGAGACCAGCACGGTGCGGCCCTCGGCCGCCAGCGACTTGAGCAGGTTGCGGATCCACAGGATGCCCTCGGGGTCGAGCCCGTTGACCGGCTCGTCGAGGATCAGCGTGGCGGGATCGCCCAGCAGCGCGGAGGCGATGCCCAGGCGCTGGCCCATGCCGAGCGAGAAGCCGCCGGCCCGCCGGCGGGCCACCTCGCGCAGGCCGACCAGGTCGATGACCTGCTCGACCCGCGAGCGCGCGATGCCGTGCGTGGCGGCGAGCGCGAGCAGGTGGTTGAAGGCGGAGCGGCCGGTGTGGATGGCGCGCGCCTCCAGCATCGCGCCGACCTCGCGCAGCGGGGCGGCGTGCTCGGCGTAGCGGCGGCCGTTCACGGTGGCGTGGCCGGCGCTGGGGGTGTCCAGGCCCAGCAGCATCCGCATGGTGGTGGACTTGCCGGCGCCGTTGGGGCCCAGGAATCCGGTCACGATGCCGGGACGGACGCTGAAACTCAGGTCCTGGACGGCGGTTTTGGGGCCGTAGCGCTTGGTGAGGCCGACGGCTTCGATCATCTTCAGATCCTCGGGCGAGGGGGCGGACGGGCGACGACTCCACGCTAGGCAGTGGGTGGGCCCGCGACGAGCCGCGCAAGGAGGACCCGGTGCGCGCTCGCGGTGCGTCGTCGGATGCAGGCCGACTACATCTCAAGACGGACCCGCTCGACCTTCGGCCGGGCCCTCGGGGTTTAGCCACAGGTCAGCGACGCGGGTCACGCAGCGCAACCTTAAGAGCGGCTCAAGCCCCGCAGGCGGCTCTTGACGCGGGAGTTGGTCTAGTCCATTTTAATCGGCAGGTGCAGGGAGCCCCTGAGCCGGCGTCAGAGGTCTCGACCTCTGACGCCGGCCCTGGGGTCCTCGGCGTCTGCCGGGCCCTTGTCCCCAGGTCAGGGGCCGTCTTACCCGATTCCCCCATGTCATGCCCATGGCCGCGTGGCCCCACCCGCCGGTCGAGCACGCGGGCGTGACGGTCCCCCACAACCAGGAGTCACCCACTCATGCTCACTCGTTCGCTTGCCGGTGGAACCGACGGTTCCCCGGCGTCGCGCCGCCGCCCGAAGCGGCTGGCCGCCATCGCCCTCGGCTCGGCGGCCTCGCTGCTGCTCGGCGCCTCGCTCGCGCTGACCTCCGGCGGCAGCGCCCAGGCCGCCGCCACCAACACCACCGGCGCCCCGGCCACCTCCGGCGGCATCAAGGTGGCCTACTTCGACCAGTGGTCGGTCTACGCCAACGGCTACTACCCGAAGACCATCCAGGACACCGGTGTGGCCGGCAAGCTGGACTACCTGATCTACGACTTCGCGAACATCGACCCGACCAGCGGGAAGTGTTTCGAGGCCACCAAGGCCGCCTCGCAGGACGACAACAACCCCAACGCCGGTGACGGCGCGGCGGACGCGTTCGCGGACTACCAGAAGTCCTACGGCGCGGACACCGCGGTCAACGGCGTGGCCGACACCTGGAACCAGCCGATCACGGGCAACTTCAACCAGCTCAAGGAGCTGAAGGCGAAGAACCCGAACCTCAAGGTGCTGCTGTCGATCGGCGGTTGGACCTACTCGAAGTTCTTCTCCGACGTGGCGGCCAGCGACGCCTCGCGCAAGACCTTCGTCTCCTCCTGCATCGACATGTTCATCAAGGGCAACCTGCCGTCGCAGGGCGGCTACGGCGGTGCGGGCACCGGCCGGCATCTTCGACGGCTTCGACATCGACTGGGAGTACCCGGGCGGCGGCGGCCACACCGGCAACCACTCCTCGGCGGCCGACAAGCAGAACTACACCGCGCTGCTGGCCGAGCTGCGCGGCGAGCTGGACGCGCAGGGCAAGACCGACGGGAAGACCTACGCGCTGAGCGCGGCGGTCGGCGCGGGCCAGGACAAGATCCAGAACGTCGAGACCGACAAGATCGGCCAGTACCTGACGTTCATGGACGTGATGACCTACGACATGCACGGTGCCTGGGACGCCACCGGCCCGACCAACCACCAGGCCGCGCTGTACTCGGACCCCAACGACCCGATGACCCCGGTCAAGCCGGGCACCTCCAAGTACTCGATCGACGAGGCCATCAAGGCCTGGACGGTCGGCGACGCGGAGTACGGGATCAAGGGCGGCTTCCCCGCCAAGAAGATCAACATGGGTGTGCCGTTCTACTACCGCGGCTGGACCGGCGTGCCGGCCGGCAGCAGCCACGGGCTCTTCCAGAGCGCGACCGGCCCCGCCACCGGCGCGGCGATGTCGGGCAACGTCAACGGCATCCGGATGTTCAAGGAGCTCAACGGCTTCGTCGACAACCCGGCGGACACCTACTGGGACGACACCGCGAAGGCCTCGTACTTCTACGACGGCAGCACCTTCTGGAGCGGTGAGAACGCCAAGTCCATCCAGGCCAAGGCCGACTACCTGCACTGCAACGGCCTGGGCGGCTCGTTCGCCTTCTCGCTCTACGACCTGGGCACCCAGACCGGGCTCTTCGACACCATGGTGAGCGCCACCAACGGCTCGGCGGCCAGCTGCCCGGCCCCGCCGACCTCGGCCACGCCGACCAGCCCGGCGCCGACCAGCCCCGCCCCGACCAGCCCGGCGCCCACCAGCCCGGCCCCCACCTCGCCGGCGCCGACCAGCCCCGCGCCGACGACCCCCGCGCCGACCACCCCGGCGCCCACCACCCCCGCCCCCGGCACCTGCACCGCGCCGAGCTGGTCCGCCTCGGCGACCTACGCCACCAGCGGCACCAAGGTCTCCTGGAAGGGTCACACCTACACCAACAAGTGGTGGACCACGAACGAGGACCCGAGCCTGAGCGGCCAGTGGGGTGTCTGGACCGACAACGGTCCCTGCTGACCGACCGCCGACCCCGACCCCCGGCACCGAAACACCGTGGCCCCGGAGCGAACACGCTCCGGGGCCACGCCCCATTCTGCTCCGCTGCGCCGGCTACCCCTGCGCGGGCCGGCGCTGCTCGGGCTAGCTCTCTTCGGGCATCTGCGGGGCGATCACCCAGAAGGGGGCGCCCTGCGGGTCGGCCAGCCCGCTCATCCGCCCCACCGGGGTGTCCATCGGCGGTGCCAGCACCGAGGCGCCGGCCCGCACGGCCGCGTCCACCGTGCTGTCGACGTCGTCGACGGCGAAGTAGGTGGCCCAGTGCGGCGGGGTGCCCTCGGGGAGGTTGTCCAGCCCCTGCGCGCCGCCGACCACCCGGTCGCCGACGTTGAGGCCCTGGTACTCGGGCATCTCCTCCATCGGGGCGATCCGGATGCCGAGCGCGGCCCCGTAGAAGGTGACGGCGCCCTTGACGTCGGAGGTGTTCAGCTCGTTCCAGATCACCGCGCCCGGCTCGTTGACGATCTGCGCGCCGAAGAAGTCGACCGGCTGCCAGACGCCGAAGACCGCGCCGGCCGGGTCGCTGGCGACCAGCATCCGGCCGACCGTGCCGACGTCCATCACCGGGAAGAGCAGCGTGCCGCCGTTGCCGGTGATCTTCGCGGCGGTGGCGTCGGCGTCGGCGGAGGCCAGGTAGGTGGTCCACACCGTGGGCGGCGGCGGGTTGTCACCCATCGCCATCGCGGCGCCGATGCCGACCACCGGCTTGCCCTTGAGGGTGAGGATCGCGTAGCCGCCGAACTCCTCGGGGCCCTTCTCGCCCTGCCAGCCGAACAGGTCCTTGTAGAAGTCGATGGCCGCCTGCTGGTCGGAAGCCATCAGATCGACCCAGCACGGAGTGCCGGGCGGGTAAGCGGTGGTGACCTCGGGCATGGGTTCGTCGCCTCCAGGGGTCCTGACGGAAGTGGTCCTGACGGAAGTGGTCCGATCGCATCCCCCCGGCTCTCACCCTGACGCCAGCGTGCCGCCGCCGCCACTCAAGGCGCCGGGGGTTCCTCGATCCGGCGCAGCATCCGCCCGAGCATCGCGGAGAGCTCGGTGCGCTCGGAGCCGGCGATGTCCTGGAGGAGCTCCTCCTCGAAGACCGCGGCCATCCGCATCGACTCCAGCCACTTGTCGCGGCCGTTCTCGGTGAGCTCGATGATCACCCGGACCCGGTTGGCCTCGTCCCGCTCGCGGGTGACCAGGTCCTCGGCCACCATCCGGTCGATCCGGTGGGTCATCGCGGCCGGGGTCAGGCCCAGCCGCTTGGCCAGCTCGCCCGGCCCGAGCCGGTAGGGGCTGCCGGAGACCACCAGGGCCTTGAGGACCTCCCACTCGGCGCTGGTGATCCCGAGCACAGTCAGCTGCCGGCCGTAGGCCACGGCCATCCGCCGCGAGACCCGCGACAGCGTGGAGACGATCGTTTCGACCTGGGGGTCGACGGTGGGGAACTCCCGCTGGTAGATGGCCACTTGTTCAGCGATGGCCAGCTCCGAGCCGGCCTCCTGGGCGGGCCTGAGTGCGCTCATGCCCCCAGTCTCCCACGGGTGGCTGCACTCCTTAAGCCTTTGACACCAGAGTCTTTCCATCCTTAGACTTTAGGTCTGAAATCTTGCAGCCTAAAAGCCTGCCGGACCAGCGTCCTGAGTCGTCTGAACCTCGAAGGGGTGTCTCCCATGAAGCAGCAGAAGTACGGCGCGGGCGGCCCCCTGCGCCGCGTCCAGCTCGGCAACGCGCTCAGCGCCTTCGGCAGCGGCTTCACGATGCCGTACATGTTCATCTACGTGGACCAGGTGCGCGGGCTCGGTTCGCTCGCCGCCGGCCTGGTCTTCACCGTCTTCGCGCTGGCCGCGCTGGTCGTGCTGCCCTTCGCCGGGCGGGGCATCGACCGCTACGGGCCGCGCCCGGTGCTGCTGGCCGGCTGCGCGCTGGCCGCCACCGGCGCGTTCTCCTTCGGCCAGGCGAGTGGCACCGCCGGGCTGCTGGTGGCCTCCTTCCTGTTCGGCGGCGGCGTCACCACCTGCCAGCCGGCGCTCGCCACCATGATCGTGCGCTGCTCCACCCCCAGGACCCGCTCGCACGCCTTCGCGCTGCAGTTCACCCTGGTCAACCTGGGCATGGGCATCGGCGCGCTGGTCGGCGGCCAGATCGTCGACGTCGCCGACCCGGCCAGCCTCACCCGGCTCTTCACCATCGAGGCGCTGACCTTCCTGGGCCTGGCCGCCGTCACCGGCGCCGCCCGGATCCCGGCCGCCGCGCCGGTGCCGGTCGCCGAGGCCGGCGGTCCCACCGGGCTGCGCGCGCTCGCCAAGGACAAGGCGATGGTGCGGCTGTGCCTGCTGGCCGGTCTGATCTTCTTCACCTGCTACGGCCAGTTCGAGTCCGGCGTCGCGGCCTTCGCCACCGACACCGTGAAGACCGCGCCCGCCACCCTGGGCCTGGCGATCGGCGCCAACGCGCTGACCATCGTGGTGCTGCAGATGTTCATGGTCCGCCTGACCGCCAAGCGGCGGCGCACCACGGCGATGGCCGCCACCGGCGTGATCTGGCTCGGTGCCTGGGGCGCGGCCCTGGTGGCCGGTCTGGTGCGCGGCGAGGCGCTGGCCGCCACCGTGGCGATCGTCTCGATCTACGTGCTCTTCGGCGCCGGCGAGTCGCTGCTCGCCCCGACCCTGGGCCCGATCGTGGCCGACCTGGCGCCGGCCCGGCTGCTGGGCACCTACAACTCGGCCTTCGCGCTGGTCAAGCAGATGGCCATCGCGGTGGGCCCGGCGGTCGGCGTGCTGCTGGTCGGCTCCGGCACCTGGCCGCTGTACCTGGCGGCGATGGCCGGCTGCACCGTGCTGGTCATCGTGCTGGCGCTGCGGCTGCGCGGGCACCTGACGCCCGCTCAGGACAACGCCGCCCCGGCCGTGCACGAGCGCGTCACCCGCGAGAGCGGCAGCCGGGCCGGGCAGGGTGCCGTGCCGATCCGTGAGCTCCGAACGGCGGCATGAGAGGGTGACGGGACGGGCCGCCACGTCCTACAGTCGGCCGTGTTGATCAGCGAGTCGATACGTCGGTGGGGTCATGGCAGATACGGCAGTCACCGAGCGACCGGCGGTCCCCACCCGGACCCCTCCTGACGTCCTGCACCTGCTGAACCGCCGTGCCCCCTGGCTGTTGCGGCACTCCGGCTGGCTCGGCCCGATCGCGGTCGCGCTCTTCGCCGGAGTGCTGCGGTTCTGGAACCTGGGCTACCCCAACGCCTTCGTCTTCGACGAGACGTACTACCCCAAGGACGCCTGGTCGCTGCTCCAGCAGGGGTACGAGGGCAGTTGGGCGAGCGACGCCAACGAGCAGATCCTGGGGGTCCCGCAGCACATCCCGCTGGGCCCCGCGCCGGCCTTCGTCGCCCACCCGCCGCTCGGCAAGTGGGTGATCGGGCTGGGGGAGTACGTCTTCGGGCTGCACCCGTTCGGCTGGCGGGTGATGGTCGCGCTGCTGGGCACCCTCTCGGTGCTGATGCTGGCCCGGATCGGCCGCCGGCTCTTCGGCTCCACGCTGATCGGCTGCACCGCCGCGCTGCTGATGTCGGTGGACGGCCTGCACTTCGTGATGAGCCGCACCGGTCTGCTGGACGGCGTGCTGATGTTCTTCGTGCTGGGTGCCTTCGGCTGCCTGCTGATCGACCGGGACCGCAGCCGGGCGCACCTGGCCGCGGCGGTCGCCGACGGCGCCGACGCCGACCTGGTCCGCCTGGGCCTGCGGCCCTGGCGGCTGGCGGCGGGGCTGCTGCTGGGCGCGGCCTGCTCGGTGAAGTGGAACGGCGCGCAGATCCTGGCCGCCTTCGGCCTGCTCACCGTGCTCTGGGACCAGGCCGGGCGGCGGGCGGCCGGGGCCCGGCGCCCGCTGCGCTCGATGCTGCGCCGCGACGCGCTGCCCGCCTTCGCCTCGCTGGTCCTGGTCGGGGCCGGCACCTACCTGGCCTCCTGGTCCGGCTGGTTCGCCACCACCGGCGGCTACGACCGGAACTGGGCCGAGCACCGCTCGGGCCCGGGCCCGGCCGCCTTCCGCAGCTGGTGGCACTACCAGTCGGAGATGTGGCACTTCAACACCACGCTCACCACCCCGCACACCTACCAGTCCAACCCCTGGAGCTGGCTGGTGCAGGGCCGCCCGGTGAGCATGTACTGGCAGACCGTGCCGACCGGCCAGCAGGGCTGCACGGCGCCGGGCGGCTGCACCACGCAGATCCTGGCGCTGGGTACCCCGTTCTTCTGGTGGACGGCCTGCTTCGCGCTGCTCTACGTGCTCTGGCGCTGGTTCTTCCGCCGCGACTGGCGCTCGGGCGCGGTGCTCTGCGCGGTGGCCGCCGTCTACCTGCCCTGGTTCGGCTTCCAGGAGCGCACCATCTTCTCCTTCTACATGGTGGTGCTGGTGCCGTTCCTGGCGCTGGCGGTGGCCCAGATGCTGGGCGCGCTGCTCGGGCCGCCCGGCTGCCCGCCGCGCCGACGCCTGGTGGGCGGCGTGGCGGCCGGTGCGATCGTGTTGGCGGTGATGGGCTGCTTCCTCTTCTTCCTGCCCCTCTACACCGCGCAGGTCATCCCGATGACCGACTGGCAGGACCGCATGTGGTTCGTCAGCTGGATCTGATCCCGCTGGCCGCCGCCGGCTCCGGGCAACTGCTGCCGGTCACCCCGCTGCTCGGGGTGGCGATGGCGGTGCTGCTGGCGGCGGCCGTCGCGGTGGCCGGGTGGGGGCGGCTGGGCCACGGGCGGGCGGTGCTGCGCGCGGGGGCACGGGCGGTGGTGCAGCTGGCGGCGGTCGCCTTCGTGATCACCTGGGTGGTGCACTCGCTCTGGTGGACGGCGCTCTTCGTGCTGCTGATGTTCTCGGTCGCGGTGCACACCGCGGGGCGGCGGATGACGGACGCGCCGGGGTGGTCCTGGGCCTGGGCGGCCGCGCCGATCGGCGCCGGGGTGCTGCCGGTGCTGGTCCTGCTGCTCGGCAGCCGGCTGCTGCCCTGGCAGGGGCTGACGATCGTCCCGGTGGCCGGGATCCTGATCGGCGGCGCGCTGAGCGCCACCTCGCTGGCCGGCCGGCGGGCGCTGGACGAGCTGACCCAGCGCCACGGCGAGGTGGAGGCCGCGCTCGCGCTGGGCTTCGAGGACCGCGACGCCCGGCTGGAGATCTGCCGCACGGCCGCCGCCACCTCGCTGGTGCCCGCGCTCGACCAGACCCGCACGGTGGGTCTGGTCACCCTGCCCGGCGCCTTCGTCGGCATGCTGCTGGGCGGTGCCTCGCCGGTGGCCGCCGGGGCGGTGCAGCTCTTCGTGCTGGTCGCGCTGCTGGCGGTGGAGTCGGTGGCGATCGTGGTGGTGCTGGAGCTGGTGGGCCGGGGGCTGGTGCGGCGTCCGGTAGAGTGGAGGAGTTGAAGGGGAGTAGCCCTCCACCGGACCGTCGACATACTGGCCGCTCAGTGATGAGGGGCCCGGCGCCCGGGACACCGCGGGATCCGGGGTGTTGGCGAGACCTTCGGCCGCAGTGCTGTGATCATGACCAGTGCTGCCGGGCCGAGGTCTCTTCTTTCATGGGGCCGCGCGGTCGGGCAGCCCGACCGCGAGGGACTCCGCCCCGATGAGCCTGACCGTATTCGCCGTCACCTTCGGCATCATCTTCCTGGCCGAACTGCCGGACAAGACCGCGCTGGCCGCGCTGATGCTCGGCACCCGCTACCGCGCCGCCTACGTCTTCGCCGGGGTGGCCGCGGCGATGGCGGTGCAGGTCGGCCTGGCGCTGGTGGCCGGCAGCCTGCTCGCCCTGCTGCCGCACCGCTGGGTGGAGCTGGTCACCGGGCTGCTCTTCCTGGCCGGCGCCGCGATGCTGCTGCTGCACAAGCACGACGAGGAGGGCCACGCGGCCAAGGAGCCCTCGTCGAGCGGCTTCTGGAAGGTGGCCGGGGCGAGCTTCCTGGTGGTGGCGGTGGCCGAGTTCGGTGACCTGACGCAGATCATGACCGCCAACCTGGCCGCCAAGTACGCCGACCCGCTCGCGGTGGGCCTGGGTGCCTGGCTGGCCCTGTGCGCGGTGGGCGGCCTGGCGATCCTGGGTGGGCAGAAGCTGCTGAAGCACGTGCCGATGAAGGTGATCATCCGGGTCGCGGCGTCGGCGATGCTGGTCCTGGCGGGGATCAGCATCATTGGGGCGGTGACGGGCTGACGGGTCAGAACCCGACGCAGGTGCCGCCGGCGTCCAGGGCGGCGCGGGTGGCCGGGGTGAAGGTGCCCCAGGGCTCGTTCCAGAGTCGGTTGTCGTTCTGGAAGTCGCCCACGGCCTGCTGCGTCCAGGTGTCGTACTTCCCGTTGTGCCACGGGTAGCCGCAGCCGGCCGCCGAGAGCTCATGCTGCATCGCGGTGACCGCGGCCCCCGTGTCGCCGGGCTTGAGGGTGGCGGCCGAGGCGCTCGGCGAGGGGCTGGCCGGGGCGCTGGTGGTGGGGGCCGCGCTGCTGGGCGGCGCGCTGGTGGCCGGTGCGCTGCCGGGCGCGGTGGTGGCCGGCGGCGGGACGGCGGCGGTGGTCGGCGCGACCGGCGGGGGGGCCTGGGTGGTGGGGCGCGGGGGCGGGGTGGGTCTGGGAGCGGGGGACGTCGGGCGGGCCGACGGCGCGGGCGCGCTGGTGGGCGGGGCGGGGGGGGGGGGGGGGGGGCGCGGGGGGGGGGGGGGGGGCGCCCCGGCCCCCCGCCCGGGGCGGCGGCGTCGACCGCGCTCGCCGCCGCCTCCAGCCGCCCGACGATCACGGCCACCGAGATCAGCAGCGCGAGCGCCGGGACCAGGATGGCCATCTCGATGGCCAGGCTGCCGGCCTGCGGGTCGTGCCGCCGGGTCCACCGTTGCCTCATCACTCCGCCTCACCCGGCCCGTTGACCGGGCTGGACGTACTGCTCGATGGGTTCCTTGACCTGCTGGGTCAGCGTCAGCCCGTCGGACCAGGGGATCAGGAGCAGCGGGTGGACGTGCACCACCATGGTGAAGACGCCGTCCTTGCGCGGCGGCACCTCCACCGTGGCCGTGCCGACCACGTCCTGGAAGCGGGCCAGGAAGGCCATCGCCCGGGCCTTGGCGGCGTCGTCGGTGCCCTGGGCCACCCGGCCCGCGTCGGCGCCCTCGCGGGCCGCGGCCAGGGCCACGCTGTCCGAGTACCAGAGCAGCGCGGCCTGGACCACGAGCATCACGAGCAGCAGCGCGATCGGGAACACCAGCGCGAGGCTGATGGTGAGAACGCCCCGGTCGCGCCCCGGCGCGCGCGGCCGCTCGCCCGACGGGGGCCGGGGGGGGGGGGGGGGCCGGGGGGGGGGGGGCGCAAGGGTGCGCCGGCCCGGCCAGGTGCGGCGACCGGGCCGGACACGACGACTCAGCCGGGCGGGACCGCTCAGCCGGGCGGGACGGCTCAGCTGGGCGTGATGGTCGGCAGCACGCTCGGGATCTTGTTCTTGGCGTTCGTCCCGAAGGTCGTCAGGGCCGCCAGCACCGCACCGGCGATGGCGACCACCACGATCACGATCAGCGCCATCTCGATGCTCAGCGCGCCCCGGTCGCCCGCGGCGTGGGCCGCCTTCAGCCGGCCGGTGTGCACCCGCAGGTACGCCGTCGCGAGCTGCAGTGGCACCAGCGGCAGCAGCAGCGGTAGCAGGAACAGGTGGAAGTAGCTGCGCAGGGTCTTCATGGTTCGCTCTCCTCGGGGGACGGAGGTCCGGTGGGCCGGACGTGATGTCAGAGCACATGGAGCATCTGGTACAGCGCGGGATAGACGATGAGGACCGTCATGAGCAGGGTGAGCGCCGCGCCTGGCGCCACCATCTGTTCGCTGTTCGAACCGGCCTTCGCCAGGTCCGCTGCGAGCAGCTCGTCGCGCAGGCCCTTGGAGCGGGCCCGCAGGGTGTCGTACACGGCGGCGCCGTCCGTGCCGGAAAGTCGCATGATGTCGGCCACGTCCTGAAGGGCGGTCAGGCCGAGTTCCTCGGCCAGCGCGTCCAGACCGTCCCAGGGTGGCAACCGGTCGGTGGCGGCCCGCTCCAGGGCGTCCCGGATCCGGCGGAAGACGTTGCCCCGCCCGACGGCCGCCGCCCGACGCATCGCCTCGGCCGGACCGTGGTCCGACGCCCGTTCCAGCGCGACGAGTTCGAGGTAGGCGGCGATGCCGTGCAGGTACTCGGTGCGGGCCTCCTTGGCCTCGCTCTGCACGATCGCGTCCGGCAGCATCCAGCCCAGCGCCGCCAGGGCGATGCTGACCAGCATCGGCAGCGCCACCGGCGGCTCGGTGCCGATCAGCGCCGCCATCGCGGCCAGGTAGCCGGGCAGCACCAGGCCGATCAGCGCGAAGAGCAGCTTGTGCGCCATGAACCGGGCGGGCGGGCGCCCGATCAGCGCCAGCGACTGGCTCGGCACCCGGGTGCCGGCCAGCCCCAACGAGCGGCCGCCGATCCGGTCGTACCAGAGCGCACCGCTCTGCGCCTGGCTCTCGCGCTGCTCCACCGGCGCGCGGTGCAGCCGGTCCAGGGCCTGGCCCAGGTCCGGTGGGGCCGGGCGGAGTTCGGCGATCAGCAGGGCGAGTCCGGCGGCGACCACCATGCCCGCCAGCACGGCCCAGGGCGAGATCATCGGACCCCCTTGAGCCGGCCGGACCGGGCGCCACCACGGGTACCGCCCGGACTCTCGCCGGCACGGAAACCGGCGCCGGCACCGGCGCCCGGGGCGCGCTCGTCCGCCGAGCCGGGCGCGGCCTCGTCCACGGGATCGTCCTCGGGCAGCCCGCCGACCAGGCTGCGCCGGTCGGGCTCGAGCAGCCGGGGCAGCGGCGGCTGGGCGGCCAGCGAGTGCATCCAGGCGATCACCGCGACGAAGAGCCCGGCGACCGCCGCCAACACCAGCTGGCCCTGGAAGGAGCGGTACGGCTCGGAGTACCGCTGGTTGAAGGCGCCGACCACGATCACGCCGAGGATGATGACCACCAGCCAGCGGATGGTGGTGCGGTGCTTGGCCCGGTCCGCCTCGATCACCCGGCGCTGGCGCACCTCCTCGCGCACCGAGTCGCCCAGGTCGGCCAGGGCCCGGGCCAGACCCGGACCGCTGTCGCCGGCCCGCAGCAGCAGGGCGGCGAGCACCTTGTCCGCGGTGGCGTCGGCGATGCTGTCGGCGAAGGCGCGCAGTGCGTCCTCGGCGCGCCAGCGGGCCTGCAGTCGGGCGGCGAGGTCCTCGATCTCGCTCTCCAGCGCCGCGGGGGCGGTGCGGCGGCTGGTGATCAGGGCCTGGTTGAGGCCGGTCCCGAGCAGCAGCACGTCGGAGAGGCGCTTGGTCCAGTCGGCGAGCGCCTCCAGGCGGACGATCTGGCGGGTGTCGGAGCGGGTCGCGGCGACCAGCCAGGGCAGGCCGAAGACCGCAAGCGGGACCAGGAAGAGGGTGAGCAGGATCCCGCTGAAGAGCCAGGCCAGCGGCGCGGCGATGAGCGAGACCGCCAGCTCGATGCGGCGCAGCCGGGCGATGGCGGGGTTCGGGGTGCCGGCCGAGCCGTACCAGAAGACGTGCGCGCGGGTGGCCAGCGGGCCGGGCGCGGAGTGCTCGGCCGGCCCGGCACCGCGGCCGGTCAGCCCGACCACCAGGGCGACCAGGCCGCCGGCCAGCGCGAGCCCGCACAGGGCGAAGAGCAGCATCAGCGACCCCCTCTCGATGAATGACGGAACGCCAGGGCGTGACGGGTGATCAGAAACGAGAGCAGTGCTCTCGTGGGGCCGGGTGACCGGGGTGATCGCGAGGGGCGGCGCGGCGCTCGCAATGAGAGCACTGCTCTCGTCAGAGAGCGCCCGTCTGCGGCACGAGCGGCTATCCCAGAGGTGAGCAGCGCTCTCCCCCGGGGTCGCCCCGCCGCGGCAAGGGCGGCGCTCCCGTTCGAGAGCACCGCTCTCCTCTCCGAGCACCGCTCCACGACACGGTCACCGAGCCCAACGGCGAGCACCGCTCTCGGGCCGGAAGGCCGCCCCTCGACACGATCGCCGCACCGCACAGAGAGCACCGCTCTCCCCGAAGACCGCCCGGCCACGGCACGATCGCCGCTCTCCACCAAGAGCACTGCTCTCATCGCAGACCACCGATCCGCAACGCGATCGGCGCGCTCCAACTGCCGTACGCCGACTGCAGCAGACCGGCGTCGAAGCCGGTGCGGCGCAGGTCGTCCAGGCAGTTCGGCGGCGTGTGCGGGACGGCCCGCGGCTCGCCGAGGTCGGGGCGCGGCCCGAAGACGGTGTTCAGCGCGGGCCGCCCGTTCTCGCCCAGCCCGGTGACCTCCATGACGTGCGAGACGAACCGGTGCCGGCGACCGCCCACCGCCGTCTCGTCCACCATCGCCACGTGCACGATGAGGTCGACGGCGTTCGCGGTCAGCCGGTAGGCCAGGCTGTCGGTCATGTGCGAGCCGTACTCCAGGCAGAGTTCGGCGATCCGGTCGACCACCATGTGCGGGCCGCGCGCGTGCAGCGTGCACATCGAGCCGCCCTCGCCGTTGGTCATCACCCGCAGCATCGGCACCACCTCGCCCGAGCGCACCTCGCCCACGATGATCCGCGAGAGCGTCATCCGCAGCGCGGCCGGGATGAGCTCACCGATCGTCAGCTCACCGGCCACCTTGCCGTCGACCCGCTCACCGTTCCCCTCCCGGGCCTCCATCGGCACGACCTGGCGCAGGTGCCCCAGCGTGTGCAGCCAGAGCTCGAACTCCGACTCCAGGGTCCCGATCCGCTCGTCCGGCGGGATCTCGGCGGCCATCGCCCGCAACAGGCTGGTCTTGCCGACACCCTGGGTGCCGGTGATCATCACGTTCTTTCGGGCCCGGATCGCCGAGGCCAGGAAGGCCGCGATGGTGGAGTCGACGGTGCCCAGCGCCACCATGTCGGCCAGCGTCGCCGAGGCGACCCGGTGGCGCCGGATCGCGACGTACGGACGCGGCGTCACCTCCGTCATCGCCTGCAGGCGCATGCCGCCCTCCAGGCGCAGCGCCAGGGTCGGGCTGGCGGTGCTCAGGCTGCGCTCGCCGCCGCCGTGCTGGCGGGCCAGGTCCTGCAGCAGCTCGATGAGTTCCGCGTCACTGTCGGCCACCGGCGGGACCTTGCGCAGCGGCTGGTGCACCCGCGAGATCCAGACGTCGTCGCAACCGTTGATCAGGATGTTCTCGATCTCCGGGTCGTCGAGGTACGGCTGCAGTCGGCCGGCCCGGAAGAGCAGGTCGTAGACGGCCTCGGAGAGCGCCCGGTCCTGCTCGCGGGTGGGCGTGACCCCGTGCGTCTGGGCATAGGTGTCCGACCAGCGGGCGACGGTCTCCTCGATCAGCGCCCGGCCGCGCTGGCGCCGGGTCGCCCGGTCGGCGTCCAGCCCCTGCGTCCCGGCCAACCGGGAGAGCTGCTGGTGCAGTTCGGAGGCCACCTGGCGCTTGAGCTCGCGGGCCACCCGGGGGTCGACGGCGGGCGCGGTGGCCGCGCCGGACTGGTCGAGGGTGGACAGCACGGGCAGCCCGGCCGGCGACGCGCTCACGGTCGGCGACAGCGCGACGGGCGGTACCGGCGCCGGAGCGCCCACCGGCCCGGGTGCGGGCCCACGCCCGGGCCCGCCGGCCGCCGGCGCGCCGAACGGCATCCCGGCGGAATCGGCCGAGGCCTGCGCCCGCGGCTGTGCCTGCGCCCGCGCCGGTCCGTGCGCCGGCCCCTGCCCCGGTCCCTGCGCCGGCCCCTGCCCCGGTCCCTGCATCGGTGCCGTCGTGGCAGCACCGGCGGACGGGTACGGCTGGCGACCGGGCGCGGCCGCCGCGGGAGCGCCCGGTGGTGGGTAGGACGCCGGCCGGCCCTGCTGCTGGGGCGGGGCGGCCCTCGACCAGTCCTGCGGCCAGGACTGCGGCCACTCCTGGGTCACCGGCTGCGGCTGCCCCGACGCGGGCGCCTGCCCGTGACCCTGAGCCGGCCCGTGACCCTGCGCGTGCGCGTGCCCCGGGGCCTGCGCGTGTCCCTGAGCCGGCCCCTGCAAGTGCGCCGGCGGCTGGGCCGGCCACGGCTGGCCGGCCGCGGGCGCACCCGCGAGCGGCGGTCCACCGAGCGGCTGGCCCGCTGACGGCCGACCGTCCGCCGGCTGCCCGGGGAACGGTCCCGCCGGACGCCCGGACGGCGGCACCGGCCCGGGAATCCCCGACCCGGCCGCGGCCTGTCCCGGCGCCACCGGCCCGGTCACGAACGGTCGCCCGCCCGGCTGCCCGGGTCCGCCGACCGCACCGAGCAGCTGACCTCCCGTCACCGCCGCTCCCTGCACCGGGCGCTGGGCCTCCTCCTCCACCGCCTCCGGTTCCGGTTCCGCCGTCCAGGGCGGAGCCGCGGGATCGGTGGCGGAACGGTCCCGCATCGGGCTACCGCGCACGGAGCACCTCCCCCTGGGTCTCGTCACTCTCGGCCGGCGCCCGGAACGGCTCCGGCGCCGCCGGATGGGGCGCTATCCCGGCCAGCGGCGGATAGGCCTGCGGCTGGTGCTGCTGCGGCTGGTACGGCTGCGGGGTCGGCGCGGGCGCCGGCTCCTGCGGGGCCCGCGCGGTGAGCTGCTGCCCGACGGGCGGCACGCCGCCGACCGGCCCCGGCTGCACCCGCACCGGACCGGTCTGCGGCACGTACACCTGCCCGGCCGCCGAGGAGTACGCCTGCCCGGGTGGCGGCCCGTACACCTGCTCGGCGGGCGCCGTGAACTCCCGTGCGGCCGGCGGTCCGTACGTCTGCTCGACGGACGGCCCGCCGGACACCGACCCGGGCGACCCCGACGCCCCCGACGACCCCATCGACCCCGACGTCGCGAACGTCCCGGACGACGGCGCCTGCTCGGCCGCCACCACGTACTCCGGTGTCACAGCCGCAGGCGTCGCATACCCCTGACCTGCGACCCCCTGCACCCCGCCGTACACCTGCGGCCCGGGCTGCTGCGCCACCGGGGCCTGGCTCGCACCGCCCGTCGCCCCGTACTCCTGCGCCGCGTACCCACCTGCCGAAGCGCCGTACCCCGCGCCCCCGTACCCGGAGCCGCCGTACCCCGCACCCCCGTACCCGGAGCCGCCGTACCCCGCCTCGGCGGCGGGAGCGAACACCTGACCCGAGGAGGGCGCGTAGGCCGGGTTCGACGGCTGCCCGGTCCCCACGGGGTACATCGACGGCTGCGCCTCCTGCGGCGCACCCCAGCCGTACCCCGCCGCCGGCCCGCCATCGCCGCCGCTCGCCGTCCCGCCCCCCATGCCGCTCAGCACCCCGGTACCCGCCGCACCGCCCGCCCCGACACCGACCCCGCTCGGCGACCCGCCGCCGAGCGCCCCGCCGACCCCGGCCGCCCCGCCGACCCCACCGCCCGCCCCACCCGGGGTGAGCCGCGCGCGGCGGCGTTCGACCAGCGTCTGGATCCGGTCCGCCGCCGTGCGCGCGGTGCGCATCAGCTCCGACCTGATGAACCGGCGGTCCGTGCTGTCCCCGCCGTCCGAGAGCACCCGCGCGGTGCGGGCCGCGAACGGGAGCACCCCGAGCACCGGCAGCCCGAACTCCCGGGTGATGTCCGCGGCCGGGTAGGGGCCTTCGGCGACCAGCAGCAGGCCCAGCGCGTCGGCGCCGGTCCCCGCGCTCTCCAGGTCCTCGCGCAGCGCGGCCAGCCGGGGCCGGGCCGCGCTCAGGCCGCGCAACGTGGTGCGCACGGTGGCGACCACCACGTCGGCCCACCGGGTCAGGCGCGCCCCGGCGTCCAGCGCGCCGGAGCGGCCGGGGGCGAGCAGGACGT
>NZ_BAAALF010000056.1:0-35553 GCF_039528135.1 Kitasatospora nipponensis
GAACGGACACTTCCTTCAAGCCGCTCTCGCAGGCTCTCCGGGCGTTCGTTTCGTTTACTGCGTTCTTCGTGTCCTCAGCGTATCAGACGAGATTCGATCCGATTTCACCGGACGTTTACTCAGCCGTGTCGCTGGATTCACCATCGCCTCGTGGCGACCTGAGCAACGATAGCCCGTTGGGGCCGGTCTGCCTAATCGAGCATGCTGACCGCCGCGTCGGCCGGGCGCCAGCACCCGGGGCCGTGTCGCGCCAGGGCGATCGTCGAGCTCACTCGTATGCCGTAGAGTGCGGCGCGTCGACCAAGAGGACTAGACCACTTGAGCCCCCAGGGGGCCTGACCGGCCCGGGATCGGGCCCGAGGGTGACAGCGCGAGGTCCCGGGCGTGTCGCGTGCGACCGGCCCACTGGATCATCGTTCTGCCCGGGTATGTCCGAAGTTGGCATGATTTAGGCTGCACTCGACCCATCCCGCCGCTGCCCGCGGCCGCTCGCTGTACTCCGCACCTGGGAGGCTCCACCATGACCACTGTGACGTCGCCGCTCACCGGCCGGGCCATTGGGCTGGCCGCTGTGCCCGACCCCGTCTTCGCCGGACAGATGGTGGGCCCCGGCACCGCCATCGACCCGGTGCGCGAGCCCACTTCCGCCGTGGCGCCGGTCGACGGGCTGGTGGTCTCCATGCACCCGCACGCGTTCGTCGTGATGGACGCCGACGGTCACGGGGTGCTGACCCACCTCGGCATCGACACCGTCCAGCTGAACGGCGAGGGGTTCGAGCTGCTGGTCAGCAAGGGCGACCAGGTCAAGCGCGGGCAGCCGGTCATCCGGTGGAACCCGGCGCAGGTCGAGGCGGCGGGCAAGTCGCCGATCTCCCCCATCGTGGCGCTGGAGGCGTCGGCGGAGTCGCTCAGCGCGGTCGCCGAGGCCGGCGAGGTCGCCACCGGCGGCGACCTCTTCACCTGGAACTGACCGCGCCCGGCCGCCGACCGGCCGGAAGATCGGCCGGACAGCGCCCCGCCCCCCATGGTCCGGTAGTCCGTGGACCGGCGGGGCGGGGCGGTACTGCGAGGCCGGCACGTGACCCGATCGAGCCCGCCCGGACGTCCCGCACCGACGTCCCGGGCCGGGCGAAAGGAATGAAGCAATGGAAAAGACGCTGCGCGGCGTAGGAGTCAGCCACGGGGTCGCCATCGGCCAGGTCCGGCACATGGGCACCGCCGCCCTGGAGCCCGAGGCCACCCGGATCCCCACCGAGGACGCGCCGCGCGAGCAGGCCCGGGCGCAGCAGGCCGTGGACGCGGTGGCCGCCGACCTGATCGCGCGCGGCAACCTGGCCGGCGGCGAGGCGCAGGCGGTGCTGGAGGCCCAGGCGCTGATGGCGCAGGACCCGGAGCTGATGGCGGACGTGAGCCGTCGGATCGCCGTGGGCAGCAGCGCCGAGCGGGCCGTCTACGACGCGTTCGCCGCCTACCGGGCGCTGCTCGCCTCGGCCGGCGAGTACCTGGCCGGCCGGGTGGCCGACCTGGACGACGTGCGCAACCGGATCGTGGCGCGGCTGCTGGGCGTGCCGATGCCGGGCGTACCGGACAGCGACGAGCCGTACGTGCTCTTCGCCCGGGACCTGGCGCCGGCCGACACCGCGCTGCTGGACCCGACGCTGGTGCTCGGCTTCGTCACCGAGGAGGGTGGGCCGACCAGCCACTCGGCGATCCTGGCCCGGGCGATGGGCGTGCCGGCCGTGGTCGCGCTGCCCGGCGCCACCGACCTGCCCGAGGGCGTCGTGGTGGCGGTCGACGGCAGCACCGGTGAGGTGCTGATCGAGCCGAGCCCGGAGCGCCAGGCCGAGCTGCGGCGCGTGGCCGCCGAGCGCCGGGCGGCGCTGAGCGCCTCGTCCGGGCCGGGGCAGACCTCGGACGGGCACCTGGTGCCGCTGCTCGCCAACGTCGGCGGCCCCGGCGACGTGCCGGCCGCGCTGGCGGCGGGTGCGGAGGGGGTCGGCCTGTTCCGGACCGAGTTCCTCTTCCTGGACGACTCGAAGAAGGCGCCGAGCGAGGACCAGCAGGTCGCGTCCTACCGCCAGGTGCTGGAGGCCTTCCCCGAGGGCCGGGTGGTGGTGCGGGCGCTGGACGCCGGCGCCGACAAGCCGCTGGAGTTCCTCACCCCCGCCGACGAGCCCAACCCGGCGCTGGGCGTGCGCGGTCTGCGCACCCTGCTGGAGCACCCCGAGGTGCTGGGCACCCAGCTGCGGGCGCTGGCCCGGGCCGCCGAGGGCCTGCCGGTCCACCTCGAGGTGATGGCGCCGATGGTCGCCGACCGGGTGGACGCCAAGGCCTTCGCGGACGCCTGCCGGGCGGCGGGGTTGCAGGCGAAGTTCGGCGCGATGGTGGAGATCCCCTCGGCCGCGCTGCGGGCCCGGGCGATCCTGCGGGAGGTGGAGTTCCTCTCGCTGGGCACCAACGACCTGGCGCAGTACACCTTCGCGGCCGACCGACAGGTCGGCTCGCTGGCCCGGCTGCAGGACCCGTGGCAGCCGGCGCTGCTCGACCTGGTGGCGGCCGCCGCCTCGGCCGCGCAGGCGGAGGGCAAGAGCTGCGGGGTGTGCGGCGAGGCGGCCGCGGACCCGCTGCTGGCGTGCGTGCTGACGGGTCTGGGCGTGACCAGCCTGTCGATGGGCGCGGCCTCGATCCCCTACGTGCGCGCGGCGCTGGCGAAGGCCACGCTGGCGCAGTGCCGGCGGGCGGCGGAGGCGGCCCGGGCCGCGGACACCGCCGACGAGGCGCGCGCGGCGGCGCAGCAGGTGCTCTCCGGCGAGTGAGGAGAGGACGGCACAGGGGAGCCCCCGTCGCGGGGGCTCCCCTGTGCCGTCCGTGGACTACTGCTCCTGTTGGAGGGCGGCGCGGCGGTCGGCGCCGAGCCGCTCGAAGAAGCGCAGGTGGTCGAGGTTGTCCACCGAACCCGGGTTGACCGCCCGGTCGAGTGGGGTGCCGGAGAGCAGGCGCTTGACCGGGACCTCGATCCGCTTGCCGGTCAGGGTGTGCGGCAGGCCGGTGACGGCGATCACCTCGTCGGGGACGTGGCGCGGCGAGAGCTGGTCGCGCAGCGCGCTGCGGATCCGTGCGCGCAGCTCGTCGTCCAGTGCCGCGCCCGGGGCGAGGACCACGAAGAGCGGCATCCAGTAGCCGCCGCCGTCCTCCTCCAGGCCGATCACCAGGGACTCGGCGATCTCGGGGAGGCGCTCGACCACCTCGTAGATGTCGGCGGAGCCCATCCGCACGCCCTGGCGGTTGAGCGTGGAGTCGGAGCGGCCGTGGATCACGACGGTGCCGCGGGAGGTGACGGTGATCCAGTCGCCGTGCCGCCAGATGCCGGGGTACAGGTCGAAGTAGCTGTCCCGGTAGCGGGTGCCGTCCGGGTCGTTCCAGAAACCGGTGGGCATCGAGGGCAGCGGCTGGGTGACCACCAGTTCGCCGACGGTGTCGGTGTGCGGCTTGCCGTGCACGTCCCAGGACTCGACGGCGGCGCCCAGGCAGGGGGCCTGGATCTCGCCGAGGTGGACCGGCAGGGTGGGCACGCCGCCGACGAAGCAGCTGCAGACGTCGGTGCCGCCGCTGACCGAGGCCAGCCAGACGTCCGCCTTGACCTCGTCGTAGATCCAGCGGAAGCCGTCCGGCGGCAGCGGGGAGCCGGTGGTGCCGATGCAGCGGACCGCGGAGAGGTCGAGGTCGCGGCCGGGGTGCAGCCCGGCCTTGCGGCTGGCGATGACGTAGGCGGCGGATGTGCCGAGCACGGTGGCGCGGGTGCGGGCGGCGACCTCCCAGAGCGCGCCGGTGGTGGGGTGGCCGGGGCTGCCGTCGTAGGTGACCACGGTGGAGCCGACCAGCAGGCCGGCCACCAGGAAGTTCCACATCATCCAGCCGGTGGAGGTGTACCAGAAGAAGCGGTCCTCGGGGCCCAGGTCCAGGTGGAGGGCGGCCTGCTTGAGGTGCTCGACCAGGATGCCGCCCTGGCTCTGCACGATCGCCTTGGGCAGACCGGTGGTGCCGGAGGAGTAGAGGACCCAGAGCGGGTGGTCGAAGGGGACCGGCTCGAAGACCAGCCGGGGGTCCGGCGCGCCGGTCAGCTCGTCCCAGCCGAGCGCGCCCGGGGGCGTCTGGGTGCCCAGCAACGGGACGTGCACGACGGCGCGCAGGGTGGGCAGTTCGCGGCGCAGTTCGGCGACCACCTCGGTGCGGTCATGGGCCTTGCCGCCGTAGCGGTAGCCGTCGACGGCGAAGAGCACCACGGGTTCGATCTGCTGCAGGCGGTCCAGCACGCTGCGGGCGCCGAAGTCGGGGGCGCAGGAGGTCCAGACGGCGCCGATCGAGGCGGTGGCGAGCAGCGCCACGACGGCCTGCGGGATGTTCGGCAGGTAGGCGCCGACGCGGTCGCCCGGGCCGACGCCCTGGGCGCGCAGGGCCTCGGCGAGCGAGCCGACCTGGCGGCGCAGCTCGGCCCAGCTCAGCGCGATCGGCTCCGCGGTGGTCTCGTCCAGGTGCAGGATCGCGGGGAGCTCGGCGTGCGGGCCGGGCGTGCCGTCCGCGGCGGGCTCGCCGAAGCGCAGCGCGTGCTCGGCGTAGTTGAGGCGGGCGCCGGGGAACCAGCGGGCGCCGGGCATCGCGGCGTCCGCGAGGACGGCCTGCGGCGGGGTGCTGAAGCGGACGTCGAACCACTGGGTGATCGCGGTCCAGAACCGGTCGAGGTCGTCGGTGGACCAGGTGTGCAGGGCCGCGTAGCGGGCGGCGGCGGTCGCGTCGTCGGGGGCGGGGGCGAGCGGGGCGGCGGGGGCGGCGTGCCGCTCGGCGGCCCAGGCCTGGAACGCGACGAGGCGGGTGGCGGCGGCCTCGGCGGGGTCGGGACGCCAGAGCGGTGCGTCGGCGGCGGCGGCCTGATCCTGGGGTGGGGTGCTCACGGTGGTGGTCTCCCGGCCGGAGGGTGGGGCGGGGTCGTCGCTTGTGGCGCGGCCCGTCCGGTGCTTGCTGACGCTGCTAGACCCTGCCATGTGATCCCCTGGTACGCCAGAGGTCCGCAGGCCGGCGGCGCGGCGAGCCGCGGGGGGGCGAGGGGGCCGCGCGGCGGGCCACGGGGGCGGTGGCGGGCGGCCAGGGTGGGGGCGGTTCGGCGAGGGGCGCGGTGGCTAGGCTGACGGCATGTCGAACCACGCCCGTACTGAACGGGAGCGCCTGGCCGAGCTGCTGGCCGCCGCCGGGCCGGACGCGCCGACGCTGTGCGCGGGGTGGCGCACCCGGGAGCTCGCCGCCCACCTGGTGCTGCGCGAGGCCCGGCCGGACGCCGCGGCCGGGATCCAGCTGCGGCCGCTGGGCGGCTGGACCCGGCGGGTCCAGGACGGCTACGCCCGGCGCCCGTACGAGGAGTTGGTGCGGCGCTTCAGAGCCGGGCCGCCGCGGCTGTCGCCGTTCGCGCTGCCGGGGGCGGACGAGGCGGCCAACACCGTCGAGTACTTCGTGCACGCGGAGGACGTGCGGCGGGCGGTGCCGTGGGAGCCGCGCGAGCTGGACGGCGCGCTCGCGGAGGCGCTGTGGCGGCGGGTTCCGCTCACCGCGCGCTTCGAACTGGCGAAGCGGACCCCGGTCCGGTTGGTGCTCGCGCACCGGGACGGGCGCAACCTGACGGTGGGCCAGAAGCTGCGCGGGACGGTCCGGGTGACGGGCGATCCGGGCGAGCTGCTGCTCTTCGCGTTCGGCCGCGGGGCGCAGAGCGCGGTGACCGTCACGGGCTGGCCCAAGGAGCTGGCCGCGCTGCGGGCGGCGGTCGCGCTCCCCGCCGAGCCGGGGGCCTGACGGCGGCGGGACGGCCGGACGGGCCCTGGGCGGGGAACGCGACGGGGCCCGGTCAGACCGGCTGGTACTCGCCGCCGAACCAGGCGGCGCAGACCCGGGTGTGGAAGGGGAAGGCGAGCTCGGCCGGGGCGTCGGTGAGCTGCCAGCCCTCGGTCTCCTCGGTGGGCACCGAGGGCGGCAGGTCGGCGAGGTCCTGGGCGGGCAGCAGGACGAAGAGGCAGAGGAACCGGCCGGCGGTGTCGGACTCGGTGGCCACCAGGGTCGCCGCCGTGGCGTCGGCCTCGATCCCGGTCTCCTCGCGCAGCTCGCGCACGGCGGCCTTCTGCCAGGTCTCGCCGTAGTCCACGTAGCCGCCGGGCAGCGCCAGTTCGCCGTAGCCGGGCTCGATGGTGCGGCGGATCAGCACCAGGCTCTGTCCCCCGTCGGGGCGGTTCACCGGCTGCAGGGCGACCGTCACCGGCAGCGGGTTGCGGTAGCTGATCTCCGCGCAGCCGGGGCAGGTCCGCGGCCAGCCCTGGGTACCGGCCGGGTAGGCGGTACCGCACCAGTGGCAGTGCGTGCCGGGGCCGAAGACGCCTGTGCGGGTGGCCTGGTCAGTGGTCATGGTTCGGATCGTAGCGGGAGCGCGCTCCGCGCGGATCGGGTCGCCGGATCAGCCGGCGGACCGGCTGCCGCCGGGGCCGGACGGCGGAGAACTACAGTGCGAGGAGGGGCGCGGCGCACGGGGTCGGACCGTGCGGGGTCGAGCGGTGTGGAGGTGGCCGGCGGTGCGGTCGGAGGGTGGCTTCGCGGCGGCGTTGGCGGCGGGACCGCTGGTGCTGGACGGCGGCCTCTCCCACCAGTTGGCGGCGGCCGGGCACGACCTCGACGACGCGCTCTGGTCGGCCCGGCTGCTGGCCGACCACCCGCGGGCGCTGCTGACGGCGCACCGGGCGTACGCGCGGGCCGGCGCCGAGGTGCTGATCACCGCGAGCTACCAGGCGAGCTTCGAGGGCTTCGCCCGACGGGGCCTGGACCGGGCGGCGGCCGCCGACCTGCTGGCCTCCAGCGTGCGGCTGGCCCGGCGGGCGCAGCCGGACGGCTGGGTGGCCGCGTCGGTGGGACCGTACGGCGCGGTGCTCGCGGACGGCTCCGAGTACCGCGGCCGTTACGGGCTGAGCGTGGCCGCGCTGGAGCGTTTCCACCGGCCGCGCCTGGAGGTGCTGGCGGCGGCCGGACCGGACGTGCTGGCGCTGGAGACGGTGCCGGACCTCGACGAGGCGCGGGCGATGCTGCGCGCGATCGAGGGGCTCGGGGTGCCGGCCTGGCTCTCCTACAGCGTGGCGGGCACCCGCACCCGGGCCGGGCAGCCGCTGGCGGAGGCGTTCGCGGTGGCGGCGGACAGCGCGCAGGTGGTGGCGGTCGGGGTGAACTGCTGCGCGCCCCAGGACGTGGGACCGGCGGTGCGGATCGCGGCGGAGGTGACCGGCAAGCCGGTGGTGGTCTACCCCAACAGTGGGGAGCGGTGGCAGCCGGCGAGCCGGTCCTGGCAGGGGCGCGCGCTCGGCCCGGCGCCGCTGGCGGCGGGCTGGGTGCGGGACGGGGCGCGGCTGGTGGGCGGCTGCTGCCGGGTGGGTCCGGCGGCGATCGCCGAGCTGGCCGCGGAGCTGACGGCGCTTCGCGCCCGCTGAGCGCCGCAAAACGGACGAGAAGCGACAGGCAACGTGCGAGGCCGGGGGTGGGCCTGGCAGACTCGGGGCGATGCCCCCCGCAGTCGACATGACCACGAACCGTGCGACATTGTCGACCGCCTGCCTGTCTGTGGAGGTCCCCATGCCCGGCCCGATCCAGTCGCTCTCCCGGGCCGCCGCGATCATGCGCCTGCTGGCCGGCGGCGAGCGCCGGCTGGGCCTGTCCGAGGTGGCCACCTCGCTCGACCTCGCCAAGGGCACCGCGCACGGCATCCTGCGCACGCTGCAGCAGGAGGGCTTCGTCGAGCAGGACCCGGAGAGCGGCAAGTACCAGCTGGGCGCCGAACTGCTGCGGCTGGGCCAGAGCTACCTGGACGTCCACGAGCTGCGGGCCCGCGCGCTGGTCTGGGCCGACGACCTGGCCCGGGCCAGCGGGGAGACCGTCTACCTCGGGGTGCTGCACCAGCGCGGCGTGCTGATCGTGCACCACGTCTTCCGCCCCGACGACACCCGCCAGGTGCTGGAGGTCGGCTCGATGCACCCGCTGCACAGCACCGCGCTGGGCAAGGTGCTGCTGGCCTACGACCCGGTGGCGCGCGGGGAGCTGGGCGAGGACCCGCTGGAGTCCTACACCCCGCGCACGCTGACCTCGCTGGAGGACGTCGACGCGGAGTGCGCGCTGATCCGCGAGCGCGGCTGGGCGGACGCGATCGAGGAGACCTGGGAGGGAGTGGCCTCGATCGGTGCGCTGATCCAGGACCGCCGGCGCAACCCGGTCGGCGCGGTCTGCGTGAGCGGGGCCGTGGAACGGGTCTGCGAGGACGGTTTCGTCCGCTCCGAGCTGGTCGCCTCGGTGCGCGGCGCGGCCCGGGCGATCTCCCGTGACCTGGGGGCCGGGCGGTTCTGACGCCGCCGGGACCGCCGGACGGGCGAGTCACCAGCACGCCGAAGGGCGGACAGCTCAGCTGTCCGCCCTTCGGCGTTTTGTCCGTATTAGGCTCATTTCGGCCGCCCGCTTCGCAGGCGACCCACCAGGAGCCGGCGAGGGGAGGGTCACAGGGAGGTAACCCGGCCTTGACGTGGGCGCCCCCAGGGTGAAAACTCCCGCATAGCGGTCGACAATGTCGAACGGTGGTTATCGAAAGGCTCCTTCCCCAGGGAGTTCTCGAGGCACCGGTCGCCTCCACCGCCGCACGGACGCCTCCCGGGGACGGGACGCCCGCGCACTCCCATCGCCGCGGACTCCCCCGCCGCGGCACTCTCCCCCACCCGCCTGCCACGGGCCCGACCCACTGGGTCGTCTCCACTGCGCATCGGCCATACGGACAAAGGAGTCTTTGTGTCCGCCTTCTCCAACGGCGACATCTTCGTCGGCGAAACCCTCGGCACCGCCGCTCTGATACTCCTCGGCGGCGGCGTCTGCGCCGCTGTCACGCTCAGGAAGTCCAAGGCCCAGAACGCCGGATGGCTCGCCATCACGTTCGGCTGGGGCTTCGCGGTCATGGTCGCCGCGTACATGGTCGCCCCGAAGTCCGGCGCCCACCTCAACCCCGCGGTCACCATCGCGCTGGCCGTCGAGAGCGGCGAGTGGAGCAAGGTGCCGCTCTACCTGGGCTCCCAGATGCTGGGCGCGATGATCGGCGCCGTGCTGGTCTGGGCGACCTACCTCGGCCAGTTCCAGGCCAACAAGGAGCCCACCCTGGGCATCTTCTCGACCGGCCCCGAGATCCGGAACGCGTACCAGAACCTGCTCACCGAGATCATCGCCACCATGGTCCTGTGCATGGGCATCCTCACCCAGGGCCTGACCAAGGGCCTGGGCCTGTCCGGCATGGGCGTGCTCATCGTCGCCTTCACCGTGGTCGGCATCGGCCTCTCGCTCGGCGGCCCGACCGGCTACGCCATCAACCCGGTCCGCGACCTCGGCCCGCGCATCGTCCACGCGCTGCTGCCGATCCCGAACAAGGGCGGCTCGGACTGGTCCTACGCCTGGGTCCCGGTCGTCGGACCGCTGATCGGCGGCGCGCTCTCCGGCCTTCTGTACAAGGGCCTCTTCTAGAGGGCACCGTCCTCACAGGCACCCCCTCCACCACCCACCCTCCGAGCCGAGGACCCATCACATGACCGCGAACACCGCGCCGGCCGGCAACTACATCGCCGCGATCGACCAGGGCACCACCTCCAGCCGCTGCATCATCTTCGGCGCCGACGGCCGGATCGTCTCCGTCGACCAGCAGGAGCACCGGCAGATCTTCCCGCAGCCCGGCTACGTCGAGCACGACGCCGCCGAGATCTGGACCCGGGTGCAGTCCGTGGTCAGCGGCGCGCTGGAGAAGGCGAACCTGACCAAGGACGACATCCGCGCGATCGGCATCACCAACCAGCGCGAGACCACCGTCCTGTGGGACAAGAACACCGGCGAGCCGGTCCACAACGCGCTGGTCTGGCAGGACACCCGCACCGAGGGGCTCTGCCGCGAGCTGGGCCGCAACGTCGGCCAGGACCGCTTCCGCCGCGAGACCGGCCTGCCGCTGGCCAGCTACTTCGCCGGCCCCAAGATCCGCTGGCTGCTGGACAACGTCGAGGGCCTGCGCGAGCGCGCCGACGCCGGCGACATCCTCTTCGGCACCATGGACACCTGGGTCATCTGGAACCTCACCGGCGGCGTCAACGGCGGCAAGCACGTCACCGACGTCACCAACGCCTCGCGCACCATGCTGATGAACCTGGCCACGCTGGCCTGGGACGAGAAGATCGCGGAGTCGATGGGCGTGCCGATGGCCGTCCTGCCGGAGATCCGCTCCTCCGCCGAGGTCTACGGCCACGCGGTCGGCGACCTCGAGGGCGTCCCGGTCGCCGCCGCGCTCGGCGACCAGCAGGCCGCGCTCTTCGGCCAGACCTGCTTCAGCGAGGGCGAGGCCAAGTCGACCTACGGCACCGGCACCTTCCTGCTGCTCAACACCGGCGAGAAGATCGTCAACTCGTACCACGGCCTGCTGACCACGGTCGGCTACCGGATCGGCGACCAGGCCCCGGTCTACGCCCTGGAGGGCTCGATCGCGGTCACCGGCTCGCTGGTGCAGTGGCTGCGCGACCAGCTGGGCATCATCTCGACCGCGGCCGAGATCGAGACCCTGGCCAACACCGTCGAGGACAACGGCGGCGCCTACTTCGTGCCGGCCTTCTCCGGCCTGTTCGCCCCGTACTGGCGCTCCGACGCCCGCGGCGTGATCGCCGGCCTGACCCGGTACGTCACCAAGGGCCACCTGGCCCGCGCCGTGCTGGAGGCCACCGCCTGGCAGACCCGCGAGGTCGTGGACGCCATGGAGAAGGACTCCAAGGTCAAGCTGACGGCCCTCAAGGTCGACGGCGGCATGACCTCCAACAACCTGCTGATGCAGAACATCGCCGACGTCCTGGACGCTCCGGTGGAGCGCCCGTTCGTGGCCGAGACCACCGCGCTGGGCGCCGCCTACGCGGCCGGCCTCGCGGTCGGCTTCTGGCCCGACCTGGACACCCTGCGGGCCAACTGGCACCGCGCCGCCGAGTGGACCCCCCGGATGGACGAGGCCACCCGCGAGCGCGAGTACAAGAAGTGGCTCAAGGCCGTGGAGCGCACCATGGGCTGGGTGGAGGAGGACGAGGAGAGCTGAGCCGTCCGCCGGCCGGGGCAGCCCCGCCCCGGCCGGCCAGTGAGTTTCCCCGGCCTCCCGCGAGGCCGAACCGCACTTCGAGAGGAGACCCGGCGCCGCCCGCACCGTGGCGCCGGAACACACCATGGCAACCATCCCGACCCTGGGCGCCGAGCGCACCCCCGGCCGCACCGCTTCCCGCGCCGAGACCCGTGAGCTGCTCGGCAGGGCCACCTACGACCTGCTGGTGATCGGGGGCGGCATCCTCGGCACGGCCGTCGCCTGGACCGCCTCCCAGGCCGGTCTCAAGGTCGCCATGGTGGACGCGGGCGACTTCGCGGGCGCCACCTCCAGCGCCTCCTCCAAGCTGGTCCACGGCGGGCTGCGCTACCTGCAGACCGGCGCGGTCAAGCTGGTGGCGGAGAACCACAAGGAGCGCCGGGCGCTGGCCACCGACGTGGCCCCGCACCTGGTCAACCCGCTGACCTTCTTCGTGCCGGTCTACAAGGGCGGCCCGCACAGCGCCCCCAAGCTCGGCGCCGGCGTCTTCCTCTACTCCGCCCTGTCCGCCTTCCGCGACGGCATGGGCCGGGTCTCCACGGCCGCGCACGCCGCCCAGCAGGTGCCCGCGCTGCGCACCGAGGGCCTGCGCTCGGTCGCGGTCTACGGCGACCACCAGATGAACGACTCGCGGGTCGCCGTGATGACGGTGCGCGCCGCCGTCGAGGCCGGCGCCGTGGTGCTCAACCACGCCGAGGTCACCGGGCTGCGCTTCACCGGCACCCGGGTCACCGGCGCCGACCTGAAGGACCGGCTGGACGGCACCGAGTTCGGTGTCGACGCCCGCCTGGTGCTGAACGCCACCGGTCCGTGGGTCGACCACCTGCGCGCGATGGAGGACGCGGGCGCCGCGCCGTCCATCCGGCTCTCCAAGGGCGCGCACGTGGTGGTCAAGCGCCGCACGCCGTGGCGCGCCGCGCTGACCATCCCGATCGACAAGTACCGCGTCTCCTTCGCCATCCCGTGGGAGGACCACGTCCTGCTCGGCACCACCGACGAGGAGTACACCGGCGACCCGCAGGACGTGCGGGCCACCGACGCCGACATCGACCAGATCATGGACGAGGCCGGCCACGCGATCAAGGACGAGCACCTCGACCGCGACCTGATCACCTACGCCTTCGCGGGCCTGCGGGTGCTGCCCGGCGGACCCGGTGACACCGCGGCCGCCAAGCGCGAGACGGTGGTGACCGAGGGCCGCGGCGGGATGCTCTCGGTGGCCGGCGGCAAGTGGACCACCTACCGGCACATCGGGCGCACGGTGCTGGAGAAGCTGGCGCACGTGCGCGGCACCGGCCTGTCGGAGGACATGTCGCCGATTCCGGCCACCGTCCCGCTGCCGGGCATCGGCGCGCCGAACGCGGTGGCGCACCGGCTGCTGATCGACCGCGAGCCCGGCTCGCGGATGGAGCCGCTGGTGGCCAAGCACCTGGCCAGCCACTACGGCACGCTCTCCTTCGACATCGCCCGCATGATCGACGAGAACCCGGAGCTCGGCGCTCCGATCCACCCGGACGGCCCGGACGTCTGGGCGCAGGTCGCCTTCGCGGCCGACAACGAGTGGGCCTACACGCCGGACGACGTGCTGCGCCGGCGCACCACGATGACGGTGCGCGGCCTGGACACGCCGGAGATCCAGCAGCAGGTGGCCGACTTCCTGGCCAAGCGCACGCAGGGCTGAGCCGCGGGCCGCGCGGCCTGCCGGTGGCCCGTTGACGGCCGGCCGGCGGTGCGGTGAGGGTGTGGTGGCAGTGCGGTGGGCGGGTACCCCGGTCGGGGCGCCCGCCCACCGGTATTGACGCGGCGTCATCTAGGCTCTGAACGAACCGTTCCCTCGCCGAGGAGGCAACACCCACGTGACCAGGCCCCCGCTCCCGCACGACTTCCAGCGTCCCGTCCCCGCGTTCACCGTGACCAGCACCGACGTGCCGGACGGCGGCACGCTCGCCGAGAGCCAGGTGCTGGCGGGCGGCAACGTCTCGCCGCAGCTGAGCTGGTCGGACTTCCCGGCGGAGACCAGGAGCTTCGCCGTGACCTGCTTCGACCCGGACGCGCCGACCGGCAGCGGCTGGTGGCACTGGGTGCTGTTCGACCTGCCGGTCGACACCACCGAACTGCCGACCGGCGCGGGCAGCGGCGACTTCGAGGGCCTGCCGGCCGGTGCGGTGCACGCGCGCAACGACTACGGCACCAAGAACTTCGGCGGCGCCGCCCCGCCGCCCGGCCACGGCCCGCACCGCTACGTCTTCACCGTGCACGCGCTGAGCGTGGAGAAGCTGGGCCTGGACGCCGACACCTCGCCGGCGGCGATCGGCGGCACCCTGGGCTTCCTGGCGGTGGGCCGGGGCACCGTCATGGCCGAGTACGAGAACGAGTAGGGCCCGCCTGACGGACCCTGGGCCCCGACCGGGGCCCGCCCGCGGATGGCCGAAAGGTACCCGACCGGTTGGTCGGTACCTTTCGGCCATCTGTGCGTAGGGCAGTTGACTGTTCATCGTCCAGCCCTACAGTGGTCAACGGCTACCGCGCCGGCATCTCGCCGCGGTCACGGCCGCACCACGACATGCCAACAAGTGGCGTGCTGCCCGGGGGACTTCACCCCTCCTCGACCGGAGCGCACGCCGTCGGACGCACGGCGCACCGGTGACCGGCCAGCTGCCGGTCACCGCCTCGGCACAGGCGACTTCGGGATCCGACGGCAGCTTCCGCAGGCAGCGGCGTCGGCCCGTGACCCGGGAGGCGTGGCTCGTGACGGATGCGGTGCAGGCCCCCGGTTTCGCCCGGCTGGCCCCGGGCCGCGCGGTGGAGACCCGGCTGGTCGCGGGCCGGCTGCAGGCCGTCGCCTGGGACCTCACCGCCGGGCGGCGCCGGGTGCTGACCCGGGCAACGCACGGGGTGGACCTGAGCGAGATCGAGCCGGGCGGCGACTGGGTCTGGTGGTTCGACGCCGACCCGGGTGGCGAGGGGCGCTGGCGGCGGCTGCCGTTCGGGGCGGTCGGGGACGGCGACGCGGGTGACCCGGGCGACCCGGGTGACACCGGGAGCGGGGAGCCGGGCGGCGGCGTGGCGCTGGCCGGGCTGCCGTGCGGGCGGGCCTACGGGCTCGCCTTCGACCGCGCGGGCACGGTGGCCGCGCTCGCGGTCGGCGTCGACGGTGCCACCCGGTGCTACCTCACTCCACCGGCGGGCCCGGCCCGGCTGCTCGGCTCCGCGCCGGGGCACCTGGGCCTGGCGGACCTGTCCCCCGACGGGCGCCTGCTGGCCCTGGGCGGGCGGCCGGACGGGCCGGACGCGGTGCTGCTCCGGTCCGCCGACACCCCGCCCGCTCCCGAGGTCCGACTGGCCGGCGGGCCCGGTCGGCGGCTGTGGCCCATCGAGTTCCACCCGACGCCGACGCACGGGCCCGAACTGCTGCTGGTGGCCGGCGAGGAGGACCGCTACACCGTCGCCACCTGGCGCGCCGACCGGGGTCTGCGGCTGCTGCCGGCGCTCTCGTTCGACGCGCAGATCTCGGTGGGCTGGTACGGCGGCGGCCGGGGCGTACTCGTGCAGCACGAACGGGCCGGCCGCAGCCGGCTGCTGGTGGCCGACCTCGACCGGCCCGGGCAGCGCGAGGTACCGGTCCCGGGCGGCACGATCCACGACCTCTCCTGCGCGCCGGACGGCTCGCTGCACTGCCTCTGGAGCCGGGCGTCGACACCGCCGCGACTGCTGGTACTACCGCCCGGCGGGGGCGGGGTGGGCGGAGTGGGCGGGGTGGGCGCGCTGGGGACAGAGCCGGCGGCCGGGGAGCGGGAGGGCGCCGGGCGCCGCAGCCAGCGGTGGACCGCGCAGCCGTACGGGCGCATCCACAGCTTCGTCACCACCCCCGCGGGCCACGGACCGTGGCCGACGCTCTTCCTGCTGCACGGCGGACCGGCCGCCCACGACCGTGACAGCTACGACCCCCGGGTGGAGACCCTCACCGGCCGCGGCTACGCCGTGGTGCGCACCAACTACCGCGGCTCCACCGGCTACGGGCCGCGCTGGCAGCACGACTTCGGCCACCGGGTCGGTCTGGCGCAGCTGGCGGACCTGGCCGCGGTGCGGGCCGAGCTGGTCGCCGACGGTACCGCGCGGGCGGACCGGGTGGGCCTCTGCGGCTACTCCTGGGGCGGCTACCTGGCCCTGCTGGCGCTCGGCGTGCAACCCGGCCTCTGGTCGCTGGGGATGGCCGCCCACCCCATCGCCGACTACCCTGCGGCCTACCGGGCCGGCACGCCCGCGCTGCGCGCGCTGGACCGTGAGCTCTTCGGCGGCAGTCCGCGGGAGGTCCCCGAGCGGTACCGCGCGGCCAGCCCGCTCAGCTACGTGGACCGGGTCCGCGCGCCCGTGCTGCTGGTCGCCGCCGAGGACGACGAACGCTGCCCGGTCAGCCAACTGCTGCGCTACACCGACCGGTTGAAGGAGCTGGCGGTTCCGCACGAGCTGGTCCGGGTGGCCGGCGGACACCGCAGCCGGCGCACCGCGGACCATCGCGCCGTGCTCGCCGCGATGCTGCGCTTCGCCGGGCACGCCTGGCCCGCGCCGGCGCCGGCCCCGGCACCGGCGGCCCTCCTCGTCCGTCTCCCCCACCGAGCACCCCGGCGCGACCGGCGCCGGGGGACGAACCCCGAGCCAGGGAAGGAGGTGACTCCCCCATGAAGCGACGCAGTGTGCAGAACGACCCGATCGGCACGCCGGAGCGCGACCGGGGAGCGGTGATCATCGACCGCTTCACGCTCGACATCACCACGGCCACGCCCGTCAAGCCGGCCCTGAAGGGCCAGCGCAAGGACGCCCCCACGAGCAAGTGAGCACCGGCCGTTCCGGGGTGCCGCCGGCACCCCGGAGCGGCACCGGCCAAGTCCCGTACCGGCGAGGGAAGTGACGATCCATCATGCGTATCGTGCTGGTGCAGATGCCGTGGGGTGCGCTCGACATGCCCTCGCTGGCCCTGGGAATCCTGCGCACGGCGGCCGAACGGGCCGGTCACCAGGTCGAAGTGCGGTACGCCAACCTTGACTTCGTGGACTGGGCGGTGCGCGGGAGCGGATTCGGGCTGGACGACTACGGCTACTTCTGCGAGCGCTCCTACTTCCAGGGCGCCGGTGACTGGGCGTTCGCCGGTGCCCTGCACGGCGACGACCTGCGGCCCGAGGAGCTGGCCGAGGGGCTGGCGGAGGACCTGGCCGAGGACGAACAGCCGGGATTCGCCGACTACTTCGCCTACCTGCGGGCCAACGGGGCCAGCGGGCGCGAGGTCGCACTCGCCCGCGCCACCCGGGCGGCCGCCCCCGCGTTCATCGCCCGCCTGGTGGCCGAACTCGCCTCCGACGCACCCGACCTGGTGGGTTTCACCACCACCTTCCAGCAGAACACCGCGAGCCTGGCCGCCGCCCGACAGCTCAAGGCGGCCTGCCCGCGGACGCTGACGGTGCTGGGCGGCGCGAACTGCGACGGCCCGCAGGGCGCCGCGCTGCACCGCAACTTCCCGTTCCTGGACTACGTGGTGCGCGGCGAGGGCGAGGCGGCGTTCCCGGCCCTGCTCGCCGCGTTGCAGGCCGACCGACCGACCGGCGCCGAGCCCACAGCCGCCGACCCCGCCGGGCTCGCCGGCATCGCCGGGCTCTGCTGGCGCGAGGCCGACGGGACCGCGCGGGCCAACGCCATGGCGACCCGCCCGCTGCCGCCCTCGGCGATCCTGCCGCCCTGCTTCGACGGCTTCTTCGAGCGGCTCGACGCCTCCGCGGCGGCCGGCTGGGTCGAGCCCAAGCTCGTCCTGGAGGGCTCCCGCGGGTGCTGGTGGGGCGAGAAGCACCACTGCACCTTCTGCGGGCTCAACGGCACCTCGATGGAGTTCCGCTCCAAGACCCCCGCGGACTTCCTGGCCGAGCTGCTGCGCCTCGCCGGGCGCCACCAACTGCTGGACGTCTACGTGGTGGACAACATCCTGGACATGGGCTACTTCGACACCGTCCTGAAGGAACTGGCCGAACTCCCGGTCGACCTGCGGCTGCACTTCGAGATCAAGGCCAACCTGCGCCGCCACCAGTTCCAGCAACTCGCCGACGCCGGGGCGGTCCAGGTGCAGCCCGGGGTGGAGAGCCTGAGCAGCCCGGTACTGCGGATCATGGACAAGGGGGTGACCGGCTGCCAGAACGTGCGCGCGCTGCGGGACGCGCAGAGCGCCGGCGTCTCGGTCACCTGGAACTACCTCTACGGGTTCCCCGGTGAGGACCCCGCCGACTACGCGGCGGTGGTGCGGCAACTGCCCGTGCTGCACCACCTCGATCCGCCGACCGGCGCGGGGCGCATCGTCCTGGAACGGTTCAGCCCGTACTTCAACCGGCCCGAACTGGGCTTCGACATCATCCGCCCGGCCTACCAGTACCGCGCCACCTACCGGCTGCCCGAGGGTGAACTCGCCGACCTGGCCTACGTCTTCGCCGCACCCGAGCGCGGCATCGGGGCCGAGGCGGCGAGCGCGCTGGGCGCGGCGGTCGAGCTGTGGCGCGAGCGGTACCCGGACAGCCGGCTGAGCTACCGGGACGAGGGCGCCCGGATCGTGCTGGTCAACTCCCGTCCGGCGTACGACTGGCGGCTGACCGTGCTGACCGACCCGGTGGAGCTGGCGCTGTTCCGGCTGCTGGCCCAGCCGCGCACCCCCACCGCGCTGGCCGCCCGGATCCCCGGTGGCGCGGCCGCCGTGCAGCCGCTGCTGGCGCGCTGGACGGCGCTGGGCCTGCTCTTCCACGAGGGCGGCAGCTACCTCCAGGTCGCCGTCGAGAGCGACAACCAGGTGCTGATGCGCCTCGAGCACCGGCACCTGACCGCCGGGGCCGAACAGGCGAAGGGAGCCCACGATGTCGTCACCGTCGGTTGAGCAGGCGCCCGCCGCGCCCTGGAGCGAGCTGGGGGTGGCGGCCGAACTCTGGCTGGACTCCGACCCGTTGGTGCGCGAGTCGGCGGGCAGCGCGCTCGGGCGGCGGACCCTGGGCGGGCCGGCCGCGAGCGTCGTCACCGAGCTGCACCGCGCCGGGGTCCGCTGCCTGCGACTGGCCGAGCCCATCCGGCTCTGCCGGGACGCGCCGGCCGCCTCGGCCCGCGCGCTGACCCTGCTGCGGGAGGCGACCGGCCAGGGGCTGGCCGTGCTCTGGGAGGCGCTCTGCGAGGACGGCTGCGCCGCCGACCGGCTCTTCCACCACCTCTTCCCGCCCGCGCGGGTGCTCGGCGCGCCGGCGGAGCTCGCCGCCGAGTGGCGCGCCGGCTACTTCCCGTGCCGGTGCGTGGTGCGGCGGGGCCCCGGCTTCGTCGAGGTCCGCGACCGCCGGTTCGGGACGCTGGAGCTGTTCACCATCGACGAGCCCGACCACCTCGGACAGCTCGACGCGCTGGCGGAAGGCGTCCCCGTCGGCGAGGTACCGCCCGCCGTACGGCGGGACTTCACCGAGGTGAAGCTGGTCACCGAGCAGGCCGGCCGCCTGTGGTGGCTGCCGATGCGGGTGCGCCGCTGGCCGTTCCCGTCGCTGACCGTCTGACCCCGACCGCCCCACAGTTGAGGAGACCCACCATGACCACCGCGGTCGACGACGCCGACGCGCGCATGTCCGCCTTCATCCGCGACCCCTACCCCACGCTCGCCCGAATCCGCGAGGCGTCCCCGGTCTCCGTGGTGGAGTACGGCAGCGGCCTGCCGGTCTGGATGGTCACCCGCTACCACGACGTGCGGGCCGCGCTGGTCGACCCGCGCTTCGGGCAGGACGTGCGGCGCAGCCAGGCGATCGCCGACGAGCGCGGCGCCGGCATCACGCTCGGCTCGGACGTGGTCCACATGCTCAACAGCGACCCGCCGGACCACACCCGCCTGCGCCGGCTGATCCAGGGCGTCTTCACCCGCAAGCGGGTCGACCTGATGCGTCCCCTGGTCGAGCGGATCGCCGGCGGCCTGCTGGACGGGCTGCGCGAGCGGCGCAGCGCCGACCTGGTGACCGACTTCGCCTTCCCGCTGCCCATCATGATCATCTGCGAGCTGCTGGGCTTCCCGGCCGAGGACATGCAGTCCTTCCGCACCTGGTCGACGGCGATCCTCACCCAGGGCGGCGCGATGACCTTCGAGCAGGCGACCTCCGAACTCAACGCCTACCTGCGGACGTTGATGGCGCAGCGGCGGGCCCGGCCGCGCGACGACATCCTGACCGACCTGGTGGGCGCCCACGCGGCGGGTGAACTCACCGAGCAGGAGGTCTTCGCGATGGTCTTCCTGCTGCTCATCGGCGGCCACGAGACCACGGTGAACCTGCTGGGCACCGCCAACCTCGCGCTGCTGCACCATCCCGACCAACTGGCCTGGCTGCGCGCGCATCCGGCGGCGATGCCGATGGCGGTGGACGAGTTCCTGCGCTACGAGTCGCCGGTCAGCATGGCGACCATGCGCTTCACCGCCGAGCCGGTGGAGGTCAGCGGGGTGGAGATCCCGGCCGGCGAGCTGGTGCTGATCTCGCTCGGCGCCGCCAACCGCGACCCGGCCCGCTTCAACGACCCGGACCGGCTGGTCCTGGACCGCGACGACCCCGGCCACCTCGCCTTCGGCCAGGGCCTGCACCGCTGCCTCGGCTCGTTCCTCGGCAAGTTGGAGAGCGAGGTCGCGCTGACCGGCCTGCTGGCGCGGTTCGGGCGGATCGAGCTGGCCGCCGACGAGGCCTCGCTGCCCTGGCGCAACACGATCATGCTGCGCGGGCTGGAGTCGCTGCCGGTGACGCTCCATGACCAGTGACACCCGGAGCTCCTCGGATGCCCAGCAGCCGTCACCATCGACGGGCCGAACGGGCGGAGTTGGCGCAGCGGGCGGAGTCGGCGGGCGGCTGGCCCGGTTCAGGCCGCAGCTGAGCCTGCTGCCGCTGCGCTCGCGCGGCTACCGGCTGCTGGTGGTCGGCCAGGGCACCTCGGAGTTCGGCAACTCCTTCCAGGTGGTCACGCTGCCGCTGCTGGTCTACTCCTTCGCGGGCGGGGCACGGCAGTTGAGCCTGGTGGTGGCCGCCTACGGTGCCTGCCGGCTGCTCGCCACCCCGCTCGGCGGGATCCTCGCCGACCGGGTCGGCGCCTGGCGGGTGATGATGGCCGCCGACCTCGGCCGACTGCTGGCGACCGCCGCGCTGGTCGCGGTCGCCGCCCTGCGGGTGCACGACCTCTGGCTGGTCGGTGTGCTCGCGGCCCTGGTGGGTCTGGGCGCCGGACTCTTCCTGCCGGCCGCCTGGGCGATCACCCCGCGCCTGCTGCCCGCCGAGCAGTTGCAGGCCGGCAACTCGCTGAGCAGCACGGTCAACTTCACCGCCGGCCTCATCGGCCCGGCGCTGGCCGGCCTGGTGGTGGCCTGGCTGGACCCGGCGGTGGCGCTGGGCGTGGACGCGGCCAGCTTCGCCGTCTCGGCCGCGACCCTGCTGATGATCGGGCGCGGCCCGTTCGTCGCACCGGCGCCCGACGTGGCGCGGCGGGCCGGCGTGCCGCGCAACTTCCTCGCCCTGCTGCGCGAGTCGCGGCTGCTGCGCAGCGTGCTGACGGTGACGGTGGTCGCCAACCTGACCATGGGCGGCATGAGTCGCGTCGCGCTGCCCTCGCTGGCCACCCACGACCTGGCGGTCGGCGCGATCGGGCTGGGCGCGCTGCTGGCCGTCTTCACCGGCGGCTCGCTGGTCGGCGCCCTGCTGGTGGCCGGGCTCACCGGGCTGCGCTCGCGCGGTCGCACCGCCATTCAGTGCGGCCTGCTGATGGGGGTGGCGGTGCTGCTGATCCCGTTCGCCGCGCTGCCCGGCGCGCTGGTGGGCCTGTTCGTCGCGGGCACCGCGAGCACGGTCACCAACGTGCTGATCGTCACCGGGATCCAGAAGCAGACCCCACCCGAGCTGCTCGCCCGGGTGATGGCCGCGGTCACCTTCTGCGCGCTGGCGGTCTTCCCGCTCTCCGCGGTCGTGGTCGGCGCGGCCGTCTCCGCCTTCGGCAGCCGCGGCGTCTTCGTCGCCACCGGGCTCTGCCTGCTCGCCGCCTTCGGCTACGCGCTGACGAGGAGCGAGATGCGCGGGCTGTGAGGCGAACGGAGCGGAGCCAGAAGGGGCGACGGCCGACGCCGCGGCCGGACGAGGCAGATCGGGTCAGGTCAGGTCTGGCTCAGACCGAGTGCCAGAGCTGGGTGTTGCCGCCGTAGCAGGCCCACTGCACCAGGTTCGTGCCGTCCGTGTGGCTCCACGAGGCGTCCAGACACCTGCCGCTGTCCACGTTCACCATCTCCCAACCGCCGGGCTTCGACACGGTGTTCCACAGCTGGGTGTTGCCGCCGTAGCAGGCCCACTGCACGACGGCCGTCCCGTCCGCGTGGCTCCAGGAGGCGTCGAGGCACTTCCCGCTGTCCACGTTCACGAACTCGTACCCCGTGCCCTTCCACACCGTGTACCAGAGCTGGGTGTTGCCGCCGTAACAGCCCCACTGCACGACGGCCGTCCCGTCGGTGTGGCTCCACGAGGCGTCCATGCACTTGCCGCTGTCGACGTTGGCGATCCCCCAGCCGCTCGCCGCGGAGGCGGCCGGCGCCGACGACACGGCGAGCGCCATCGCCGAGACACCCACGCCGGCGACGGTTGCCAGATACCGCAGCTTCTTGGACATGCCGAACATCCTGGTCCCCCTGTGTGTGGCCGACGCGGAACGGTCGTCAACGTCCGCCCGCGCCGGTGCTGGTGCCGCCGCGGGCTTGCGCCGGGCGGCTCGACTGCCAGGAGTCTGTCAAAGGTGGTGCCGCTCCCGGCTGCCCCGGTTCGGCCATTCCGCTTCCCCCGCCGAGGCGTGGTGACTGCCTGCCATGGGCCGGGGCCAGCAGCCGGGCGGCACGCCTGCCGGGCGGGCGTGCCGCCCGGCTGCTGTGGCGGGGGTGACGGGGGTGCACCCCGATCATGGCCGAGAAGGCGTGCGCGCCAGGCCTCAGGCGGAGCCGGCCGGGCTGACGCGGGGGTGTCGGGAACGCTCGTGGCGCAGCAGGATGACGCCGTTGCCGAAGGTGTGGGTCTCGACGAGGTCGAGGTCGAGGTCGCTGCGCGCCTCGGTGGTCGGGAAGAACCGCTTGCCGGAGCCGATCACGACGGGGTGGATGTAGAGGTGGAACTCGTCGACCAGGCCCAGGCGCAGGAAGGTCGCGGAGAGGTCGGCGCCGCCGAGCAGCAGGTCGCCGCCCGGCTGCTCCTTCAGGGCGCGCACCTCCTGCGGGACCACCTCGCGCACGACGGTGGCGTTCCAGTCGGCGTGCTCCAGCGTGCGGGAGTAGACCACCTTGGGCATGGCGCGCCAGATGCCCGCGAAGTCGACCACCGGCGCGCCGGCCGCGGGATCGGCGTCGGCGGTCGGCCAGAAGTCCGCCATCAGCTCGTACATGACGCGCCCGTTGAGGAAGGCGCCCATCGACCGGACCCGGTCGTTGATGTAGGCGTGCACCTCGTCGTCGACCCGGTGCCAGTCCAACTCCCGGTCCGGCCCCGCCATGTAGCCGTCGAGGGAGACCGATCCCATCAGTACGATCTTTCGCATTGCGGCCCTCACCTACCTCGTCGGCGGCCCAGCGCACGCCGGTGACGACCGCACCCTATGCGGGCGCGGGCCACCGGCGAGCGCGACGCGTCCGAGGACGACGGGCCGGAGTGCGATGGGTCGGAGTGCGATGGGTCGGAGTGCGGTGGGTCGGAGCGTGCTACTTGGAGTCCACCCGGCCGAGCGGGTCGGGTCCGGCCGCCAGCGCGTCGCACGCCGCCTGCCAGGCGCGGTCCCCTGGGTAGAGCTCGCTGCGCAGGTAGGCCCAGGTGAGCCGCTGGACCGCGGCGACCCGCTCGGGGTTCTCGTCCGTGGTCTCGGCGACGTCGTACCCGGAGATGCCGCCGAGCCCGTGCTCCGCGCCGAAGAGGGTGAGCAGGGACTTGCGGCCCGGCGCGAGCAGGTACGGATCGGTGTGCCACTGCGCGCCGCGAACCGTCAGGTGGGTGGACTCGTCCTGGTCGCCGGCGACCACGAGCGTGGGTGTCGTCATCGTGGAGAAGTCCGTGGTCAGCAGGAAGGGCAGGCCCTCGGCCACCGCCGGGGTGAGGGCGTCGCCGCCCCGGCCGGGCGCGGCGAGCAGCACGCCCGCCCTGATCCGGGGGTCGGCCAGGGTCACCTCGGCCCCGTCGTCCGGATCGGTCAGCCGGGCGCCCAGCAGCAGGCTGGCGGTGTGCCCGCCCATCGAGTGCCCGGCCACCGCGACCCGGCTGCGGTCCAGGCGTCCGCGCAGCTGCGGGACGGCGTCCTCGATCAGGTCCAGCCCGTCGAGGACGCGCCGCATGTCCTCGGCCCGCGAGCGCCAGTACAGCGGTGCCCCCGGGGTGCCGGGATCCAGGCGCAGCGTGGTCGAGCTCAGGTGGGTGGGCTGGATGACGACGAATCCGTGCGCCGCCCAGTAGCCGGCGAGCGGGGCGTAACCGTCCAGCGAGGAGAGGTGGTGGGAGTAGCCCTGGCCGTGCGAGAGCAGGATCACCGGCAGGTCGCCCCCGGTCACCGGCGCGGAGACCCGCACCTGGAGGTCCACGGCGCGGTCGGGTGCGGGCAGCACGACCGGAGCGACCGACAGGACGGGGGTGGGCGGGCCGACCGTGTCGATCGGGAGGGTCTTGTCATTCATGGGGTGGGGTGTCCCTTCAACGGCCTCCGCCACCGCGCCGATCGGCGCAGGGGGAAGCGGTCAGGAGCGTCCGGCGTCGACTAGAATCGAAGCGGAGCGTTGTTCCGATTACGATACGGAGCACTGTTCCGCTTTGTCAAAGACCCTCGGACGGAGAACGTGATGCCCGCTGCCAGCCCCTCCGGCGAGGTCCCGGCCCGCGGCCGGCGAGCCGACGCGCTGCGCAACCAGCAGACGCTGCTCGCCGCCGCTGCCGAGGTGTTCGTCACCTCCGGCGTGGACGCGCCGATCCGTGAGATCGCGGCCCGGGCGGGGGTGGGAATGGGAACGATCTACCGCCACTTCCCGACGCGGGCCGATCTCGTGGTCGCCGTCTACCGCCATCAGGTCGAGGCCTGCGCCGAGGCCGGTCCTGGCCTGCTGGCCGCGGCCGACTCCCCGCTGGAGGCACTGCGCCAGTGGGTCGACCTCTTCGTCGACTTCCTGGTCACGAAGCACGGACTCGCCAACGCGCTGCAGTCGGAAGGCGGCGGCTTCGACGCGCTGCACGCCTACTTCCTCGACCGTCTGGTCCCCGTCTGCGCGCAGTTGCTCGACGCGGCGGTCGAGGCCGACGAGATCGGACCCGGCACGCAGGCGTTCGAGCTGATGCGCGGCGTCGGCAACCTCTGCGTCGGCCGCGACAGCGACCCCCGCTACGACCCCCGGCGCCTGATCGCCCTGCTCCTGCGGGGACTGGAGCGATCCCGGCCGGCGTGAGGCGAGGTGAGGTGAGGTGAGGCGTCGGGCGCAGGGAACCGGGTGCTACGGCTGCGATGCGTCGAGGAAGTCCAGGACCCGGCGGTCGAGTTCGGCCGCGCCTAGGTACGGCATCCCGTGGTGCGTGAGCCCAGGCAGCACCGCCGTCCCGACCAGCGGCAGACTCGCCCGCGCCGCGGCCTCGACGCGGCCGACGTCATGGGCCCGGCTCTCCCCCGCGAGCAGGACCAGGGTCGGGGTGGTGCAGGCCCGCAGCTGCCCGGCCGTCGGGCGCCTTCCCACCACGGGCTTCGCGTCCGGGAGTTCGGCGGCGCGACCGTACAGGTCCAGCCAGCGGGGGTCGAGGTCGGCGCCGGCGGTCTCCCACCGCAGGAAGGCGCGGGCCCGCCGCGCGGTGGGCCGCAGCAGCAGGGGAAGCGCGTGCAGCAGATAGCGGGGGCGGTAGCCGGCGAAGCACTGGGTGGGGTCGAGCAGGGCCAGGCGCCGTACCCGGTCGGGTGCGCGCAGCGCGTAGGTGAGCGCGAGCCAGCCGCCGTACGAGTGACCGCAGAAGTCGGCGCGGCCGACGTCCAGGTCGTCCAGCACACCGCCGAGCCAGTCGACGAGCGCGTCGACGGACCGCGGGCGGCGCTCCCCGCACAGGCTGCGGCCCGCCTCGCCGATCCGGTCGACGGCGTAGACGCGTCGGGTGCGGCTCAGGTCGGCGGCGTTGGCGAACCAGACGGCCGCCGTGCTGCCGCCACCGTGCAGCAGGACCAGCGGCTCGCCGTCCGGCGGGCCGCAGGCGAGGACCCGGGTGGTGCCGTACTCGGACGGCAGGTCGAGCCGTTCGACGGGGACGGGCCAGCGGTCGAGGAGGGCGTCGTAGGCCGCCAGGAAGCCGGCCGGATCGGAGGTCATGGGCCGAGGCTTCCAAGGAAAGCATCGCCTGGCAAGTATCTTGCTGAGCGAGATAAACGCTAGGCTACAGATCCGAGCGACCACCTGGAGAGGCGCAGTGGCCATGGACGAACTGGACGGGTCGCACCCCGGCCTGCAGGTGGTACACCGGCTACGCGCGGTCACCGTCGAACTCAACCTGCTCGGTGCCGAGTTCGCGCACCGCCAGCAGCTGCACCCGACCGACCTGCGGGCCCTGATCTGCCTGCTGGACGCCGCCCGGTCGGACACCCTCGCCACCCCCGGCTGGCTGGGCCGTCAGCTCGGCCTGAACTCCGCCGGCACCACGGCGCTGGTCGACCGCCTCGAACGGCTCAGCCATGTCCGCCGCGTGCGCGACACCCGCGACCGGCGCCGGGTCCTGCTGGAGGTGGACGAGCGGGCGGTCACCCTCGGCCAGTCGTTCTTCGGCCCGCTGATCAGCGAGGTGGTGGCGGCGACCGAGAGCTACTCCGAGGTCGAACTGGCCGCGGTCCGCCGCTTCCTGGACACCGTCCAGGAGATCGCCACGGCCCACCGCTCGGCGGCGGGCGGCCAGGACGGCTCGGGATAGCCGAGGAACCCGGGTCAGTGCTGGAGGTGGGCGACCAGCAGGTTGGGGTCGGTGCGGGTGACGTAGGCCGCGGAGGGGACGTAGACGGTGTCGCCGCGCACCGCCACCGAGGTCGGGTTCTGCAGGCCGTCCTGGGCGGTGAGCACGATGGTGTGGGTGCCGTCGGGCTCGACGAGGGCCACCTGGTCGGACTGGTTGAGGGTCGCGAGGAGCCGGTCGCCGCAGCCGGTGAAGGCGAAGTCGTCGATGCCGGGCAGGTCGCTCGCCCGCACCTCGGGGGTGCCGGCCCGGCCGGCGGTGTCCACCGGGATCCGCAGGACCGTGCCCTGACCGGAGTTGGCGGCCCAGAGCGCGCCGCCGTGGAACTTCAGGCCGTTGGCGCCCAGGGCGCCGCCGGCGGCGAGCGCGGGCCCGGCGGCCCACAGGGTGGCCGGGCCGCCGGTGGTCGGGACGGTCCGGATCTCGCCGCGCAGCGCGTCGGAGACGTAGAGCCGATGGGTTGCCTCGTCCAGGGTCAGGCCGTTGGGCATGCCGTCGGCCGGCAGGGCGGCGATCCGCCGCGGGGTGCCGCCGGGCGCCAGGCTCCAGAGGCCGTTCAGGTCGGCCGAGCCGGCCGAGTAGAGGAAGAAGCGGGTGCCGTCGTCGGCCAGGACCAGCCCGGTCACCACCGGGACACCGGTGACGGGGGTGGGGGCGGTGCCGTCGGCCGGCAGGGGCAGGGTCGCCAGCACCTCGATCCGCCCGTCCCCGTGCAGCCGCACGATCTGCCGGGCGGCCGAGAAGGAGAGGTCGACGACGCCGTCCGGCTCCAGGGCGATGTTCTCCGGCATCTGGTACCCGGCCAGGTCGAAGTGCCGGGCGATCCGCACCTGGGAGAGCGGCGCGCCGGCGGCGCCCGCCCGGACCGGCCAGCCGGCGGTGAGGGCGGCTGCGGCGAGCACGCCCACCAGGGTCGTGCGGACGAACGCTGAGGTCACGTGGAGTCCTAGGCTCGGCGGAGGGCCGCACCCCCGCGGGCGGCCGACGATCCCGGCGCGGTCGGGCCACGGCCGCATCACGCGGCCAACCCTCCCCCACCGGTCACAGTTTGCGCACGGAGCAGAGCTGACGTCCAGTCATATTCGGCCCTGGGTGCTGGCGTGCCCGGTCGCCGTTTGCCGTCGGCGCAGGTGGGCAGGGACTCCAGCGGGGTGTGAAGGGCCGCCCCGGGAACGTGCCAGGGGGTCAGCGATGTCCGCACCGCGCAGACGCATGCCGGACGAGGTGCGATCGGCCGCCGTGCGAACGTTCGTCTTCCTGGCGTTCACCCTGGTCACGCTGATCTACGCGACACTGGCCTCGTTCGCGCACAGCAGGGCGCTGACACCGGCGCTGATGCTCACCGGGCTGGGCGTCTTCGGGATCGTCTGGTGCCTGCTGGAGGTGGTGATCTCCCGCCAGATCGCCGCGCAGCGCCGGCGCGGTCCGGGGCGCGACTCGCCGATAGCCGCCAACCGCCCCGCCCCACCCCGGCGCTGAGGCCGGGCGGAGCGGGGCGGCGAGGTCCGGGCGACCGGATCCGGGCGAGGCGGTGGTCAGGCGGTGCGGGTCAGGCGGCGCGGGTCAGCGACGCGCGCCCATGACGTAGCCGTACGACTGCGGCCAGCGGCCCTCGGCGCCGAGCTCGCGGGCGGCCAGGTTCGCCCAGTACGGCGTGCGCAGCAGCTCGCGGCCGAGCAGCACCACGTCCGCGCGCCCCTCGGCGACGATCGCCTCGGCCTGCGCGGGCTCGGTGATCAGGCCGACCGCGCCGGTGGGCAGACCGGTGGCCTCGCGCACCCCGGTGGCGAACGGCACCTGGAAGCCGGGGGCGACCGGGATGCTGGCCCCGGCCACCAGGCCGCCGGTGGAGACGTCCAGCAGGTCGACGCCGGCCGCCTGGAGCTCCTTGGCGAGCCGCACGGTGTCCTCGCCGGTCCAGCCCTCGCGCTCGTCCTCGGGGTTCTCGGTCAGCCAGTCGGTGGCCGAGGTGCGGAAGAGCACCGGCAGGTCGGCGGGCCAGACCGCGCGGACCGCGGCGACCACCTCCAGCGCGAAGCGGATCCGGTTCTCGAAGGAGCCGCCGTACTCGTCGGTGCGATGGTTGGACTGCGGGGAGAGGAAGGAGTGCACGAGGTAACCGTGCGCGCCGTGCACCTCGACGCTCTGGAAGCCGGCCGCCAGCGCCCGCTCGGCCGCCGCGGCGAAGGCCGCCACGATCGCGCGGATCTGCTCGACGCTCAGCGCGTCCGGCTCCGGGTGGCCCTCGAACGGCTCAGTGGTGGGACCCACCGCCTGCCAGCCGCCGTCCGCCGGTGCGACCGCGCCGCCGCCGGTCCACGGCGCGAGCGAGGAGGCCTTGCGCCCGGCGTGGGCCAGCTGGATCGCGGCCACCGACCCGTGCGCCCGCACCGCCGCGGCGACCCGGGCCAGCGCGTCGCGCTGGTGGTCGTTCCACAGGCCCAGGTCGTTGGCGCTGATCCGGCCCTCCGGCAGCACCGCGGTGGCCTCCACCATCACCAGGCCGGTGCCGCCGGCGGCCCGGGAGGCGAGGTGGGTGAGGTGGAAGTCGGTGGCCACGCCGGTCTCGGGCCCCTCGGAGGCGGCCGCGTACATGCACATCGGAGCCATCCAGACCCGGTTCGGCACGGTGAGCTCGCGCAGCGTGATCGGCGTGAAGAGGGCGGGGACAGCGGGCACGGTGGACGGGACGGACTCGGCTGACACGGGGGGCTCCTCGGGCACGGACATCACGGAACGGAATCTCGGGCACATCGATGTACGAGAAGTACCGTACTACGAACATCGTCGAAGTACGACCCCTGCCGTACCATGGCCCCATGACCGACGCAGCGAGCACCGACACCCCGGGCGACCACACCGCGTGCACCACCCTGCCGGAGCCGGCCCCGGACGAGATCCGGCTGGCGAACCTGCTGCACGCGCTCGCGGACCCGATCCGGCTGCGGATCGTCTGCGCACTCGCCGCCGGGCACGCCGAGATGTCCTGCATCGCCTTCAGCCTGCCGGTCAGCAAGTCGACCAGCACCCACCACTTCCGCGTCCTGCGCGAGGCCGGCGTGATCCGCCAGCACCGGCGCGGGACGGCCCGGATGAGCACGCTGCGCCGCGCCGAGCTGGCACTGCTCTTCCCCGGCCTGCTGGACAGCGTGTTGACCGGGGCGCGCGTCGAAGAGTCGCGCGCCCCGGCCGAGTTGACCGACGCGCCCACGATGGGGTGACGACTTGGGCGTGGTGGGCCCGCCGGTGGTACCTCTGTCCGGGTGATCTCCCTGCGTATCCGTGCGGCCCTCGCCGCCACCGCTCTCGCCGTCCTGACCGTCCCCACCCCGGCCCAGGCCCGCCCCGCCACCCCGCCCTCCCAGCTGAGGCTGACCCTGCGCGACGACGGCTCCGGCGCCACCCGCGCGGTGGCCCTGCGCTGCGAGCCGACCGACGGCGACCATCCCCGCGCCCGGGAGGCCTGCGAGGCCCTCGCGCCCGCCGGCGGCGACCCCGAGGCGCTGACCGGCACCCCCGGCGTCTTCTGCAACCACCTCTACCAGCCGGTCACCGCGAGCGCGGAGGGCAGCTGGCGGGGCTCCCCCGTGCGGTGGCGGCACTCCTTCGCCAACCCGTGCGGCCTGCACACCAGGACCGGCCCGGTCTTCCGCTTCTGACCCGCGACGGCGCGCCGCGTCCTGGCGACCGGCCCGCCCACAGGCGGCTGACCTGCACGAACGGCCCCCTCCACCGTGCGCGCCGCCGTACCCACCGGTACGGTGTTGCCTGGGTCACATCTGTCGCCGAAACCTGACGGACCGTCAATTCGACTGACGGTCCGTCAGGCCTGTTACCCAGGAGGAGACATCACGCCTGACGAGGTGTCAGTTTCGCTCATTCCAAGCCCAGTTGGCTTCTCGGAACAGCCAGTTGGCACTCTTCACACAGCCGGTCACCGGGCTAGACTCGACCGGGTTGTTTTGCTCCGGGCCGGGGCAGGGCGCCCGACCGTGCGGATTCCCGCTGGTCAGCCGGGTTCCTGCGGCGGCCGTGGTGGGGGAAGAGGGACGAGGACCGCATGGCTGTCATGACGCAGATCACCACCCTGGACGACCGGCCCGAGCCGGGCGGGCCGGCCACCGAGCCTGCCCTGTTCGGCGCCCGCCCGGCGGCGGACGCCCGCACCCTGGTGGACGTGCTGGCCGCCACCGTGAGCGCCCACCCCCAGGAGCCGGCGCTGGACGACGGGCGCACGGTGCTCAGCTACCGGGCGCTGGCCGCCGAGGTGGAGGCGCAGCGCCGCAAGCTGGCCGCCGCCGGGGTGGGGCTCGGCGACCGGGTCGGCATCCGCGTCCCGTCCGGCACCAACGACCTCTACGTGGCGATCCTGGGCGTGCTGGCGGCCGGCGCCGCCTACGTCCCGGTGGACGCCGAGGACCCGCAGGAGCGCGCCGACCTGGTCTTCGGCGAGGCCGGGGTGACCGCCGTCCTGGGCGCGGGCCGCGAGCTGACCGTGCTGCGCCCCGGCAGCGGCGTGGCGGGTTGGCCGACCCCCGAGCAGGACGCCTGGATCATCTTCACCTCCGGCTCGACCGGCAAGCCCAAGGGCGTCGCCGTCAGCCACCGCAGCGCCGCCGCCTTCGTGGACGCCGAGGCCGCGATGTTCCTCCAGGAGGAGCCGATCGGCCCGGGCGACCGGGTGATGGCCGGGCTGTCGGTGGCCTTCGACGCCTCCTGCGAGGAGATGTGGCTGGCCTGGCGCTACGGCGCCTGCCTGGTGCCGGTGCCGCGCTCGCAGGTGCGCAGCGGCGCCGACCTGGGCCCGTGGCTGGCCGAGCAGGAGATCAGCGTGGTCTCCACCGTCCCCACGCTCGCCGCCCTCTGGCCGGCCGACTCGCTCAGCGACGTGCGGCTGCTGATCTTCGGCGGCGAGGCCTGCCCGCCCGAGCTGGTGGAGCGCCTGGTCACCGAGGGTCGCGAGGTGTGGAACACCTACGGCCCCACCGAGGCCACCGTGGTCGCCTGCGGCGCGCTGCTCACCGGCGAGGGCCCGGTGCGGATCGGCCTGCCGCTGGACGGCTGGGAGCTGGCCGTGGTCGACGAGGCCGGCGAGCCGGTGCCGATGGGCGCCAGCGGCCAGCTGGTGATCGGCGGGGTGGGCCTGGCCCGCTACCTGGACCCGGCCAAGGACGCCGAGAAGTACGCGCCGCTGCCCTCGCTGGGCTGGGAGCGCGCCTACCGCAGCGGGGACCTGGTCCGCGCCGAGCCCGAGGGCCTGCTCTTCCTGGGCCGCGCCGACGAGCAGATCAAGCTCGGCGGGCGGCGGATCGAGCTGGGCGAGGTGGACGCCGCGCTGCAGGCCCTGCCGGGCGTCGCGGGCGCGGCGGCCGCGGTGCGCACCGCGCGCGGCGGCAACCAGCTGCTGGTCGGCTACCTGGTCACCCAGGACGGCTGGGACCGTGAGGCGGCCGTGCGGAAGCTGCGCGCCGAGCTGCCGGCCGCCCTGGTGCCGCTGCTCGCCCAGGTCGAGGAGCTGCCCACCCGCACCTCCGGCAAGGTCGACCGCAACGCGCTGCCCTGGCCGCTGCCCGAGCTGGAGGCCTCCGGGCCCGCCGAGCAGCTGTACGGCACCGAGGCCTGGCTGGCCGAGCAGTGGAGCGAGATCCTCGGCGTGCCGGTCAGCGGCGCGCAGGACGACTTCTTCGCGATCGGCGGCGGCAGCCTGGCCGCCGCCCGGCTCACCACGCTGCTGCGCACCCGCTACCCGGCCGCCGCCGTGCTCGACATCTACCAGCAGCCGGTGCTGCGCAAGCTGGCCCGCCACCTGGAGCGCTCGGCGCAGGGCGCCGGCGCCACCCGCGAGATCGCGCCGCTGCCGCTGCGCAGCAGGCTGCTGCAGCTGCTCCTGCTGATCCCGCTCTTCACCGTCACCGGGCTGCGCTGGGCGACCGGGCTGCTGGCGGCGGGCAACCTGCTGCACTGGTTCGGCGCCTACCCGTGGGCGCCGACCGCCTCGTGGTGGCTGGTGGCCTGCGGCGCGCTGCTCTTCTTCAGCCCGCCCGGGCGCCTGGCGGTCGCGGCCGGCGGGGCGCGGCTGCTGCTGCGCGGCGTGCAACCCGGCAGCTACCCGCGCGGTGGCTCGGTGCACCTGCGGCTGTGGGCCGCCGAGCGGCTCGCCGAGGCGAGCGGGGCCGACGGGCTCTCCGGATCCTGGCTGAACCGCTACGGGCGGGCGCTGGGCGGGCGGATCGGCCCGGACGTCGACCTGCACTCGATGCCGCCGGTGACCGGCCTGCTGCGGCTGGGCCGTGGCAGCGCAATCGAGGCCGAGGTGGACCTGTCCGGCCACTGGCTGGACGGCGACCGCCTGGAGATCGGTACGGTCCGGGTCGGCGCGGGCGCCGTGGTCGGCACCCGCAGCACGATCTTCCCCGGCGCCCGGGTGGGCAAGCGCGCGGAGATCGCGCCGGGCTCCTCGGTCACCGGTCAGGTGCCCACCGGCCAGCGCTGGGGCGGCGCGCCCGCCGTCAAGCTGGGCCGCGCCGAGCACGGCTGGCCCAAGCAGCGCCCCGGCCACTCGCTGGGCTGGTCGGCCGCCTACGGCGCCTCCGGCTTCGCGCTCTCCCTGCTGCCGGTGCTGGCCGCGCTGCCCGCACTGCTGCTGACCAGCCTCTTCGTCGCGCCCTCGGACCAGCTCGGTGCGGCGCTGAGCGGAGCACTGCTCGCGGTCGCGCCCGCCGCTCTCGTCTTCGGTCTGGTGTACGCGGCGCTGCTGGCCGGGGCGGTGCGGCTGCTGAGCGTGGGCCTGCGCACCGGCTACCACCCGCTGCACGGACGGGTGGGCTGGCAGGCCTGGACCACCAGCCAGCTGATGGACCTGGCCCGCGAGACGCTCTTCCCGCTCTACGCCGGTCTGATCACCCCGGTCTGGCTGCGCCTGCTGGGCATGAAGGTCGGCCGTCGCGCCGAGGTCTCCACCGTGCTGGCGCTGCCCAGCCTGACCACCGTCGGCGAGGGGGCCTTCCTGGCCGACGACACCCTGATCGCCCCCTACGAGCTGGGCGGCGGCTGGCTGCGGATCGGGCGCGCCGAGATCGGCCGCCGCGCGTTCCTGGGCAACTCCGGGATGACCGCGCCGGGCCGCTCGGTCCCCGACCGGGGCCTGGTGGGCGTGCTGTCGGCCACCCCGAAGAAGGCCAAGAAGGGCAGCTCGTACCTGGGGCTGCCGCCGGTCAAGCTGCCGCGCGCGGCCGAGGCCGGCGACCAGAGCCTGACCTACGACCCGCCGGCGCGGCTGCTCTGGGCCCGCGGCCTGGTGGAGGTGGCCCGGCTGGTGCCGGTCTTCTGCTCGGTGGCGCTGGCCGTCCTGACCGTCGCCGCGCTCAGCGCGCTGCGCGAGCCGTGGCTGATCGCGCTGCTCGGCGGCGTGCTGCTGCTGGGTGCCGGTGTGCTGGCCTGCCTGGTCTCGCTGGCCGCCAAGTGGCTGCTGGTCGGGCGCTTCCGGGCCGTGGAGCACCCGCTGTGGAGCGGCTTCGTGTGGCGCAACGAGCTGGCCGACACCTTCACCGAGGTGCTCGCGGTGCCGTGGCTGGTCGGCGCCGTGCCGGGCACGCCGGTGATGGTGCTCTGGCTGCGCGGCCTGGGCGCCCGGATCGGGCGCGGCGTCTGGTGCGAGAGCTACTGGCTGCCCGAGGCCGACCTGGTCACCCTGGGTGACGGGGTGAGCATCAACCGCGGCTGCGTGCTGCAGACCCACCTCTTCCACGACCGGATCATGCGCATGGATACTGTGGTCCTCCGCGAGGGCGCCACGCTGGGCCCGGGCGGAATCGTGCTGCCCGGCAGCACCGTCGGGGCCCGCAGCACGCTGGGGCCGGCCTCGCTGGTGATGAGCGCGGAGTCCGTCCCGGCGGACACCCGTTGGCTGGGCAACCCGATCGAAGCCTGGCAGGCGAAGGCATAGCCTGTGTGGTCGGTGGTTCGGTGATCAGCGGGACGGAACAGGGAGCGGTCGAAGCAGTGGGTGGCAAGCAGGTCGACCCTTACTTTCCGGAACACGGCGACCCGCGCTATCGGGTGCACCGCTACGAGCTGGCGCTGGACTACCGCCCCGGGCCCAACCGCCTGGGCGGCACCGCCCGGCTCAGCGCGCTGGCCGGCCCCGAGGCGCTGCGCGAGTTCGTCCTCGACCTGGCCGACTTCAGGATCGGCCGGGTCCTGGTGGACGGGCGCGCCGCGCACTACGCGCACCGCGGCGGCAAGCTGCGGGTCAAGCCGGCCCGGCCGCTGACCGCGGGCACCGCCTTCACCGTCGAGGTGCACTACAGCGGCAACCCGCGCCCGGTGCGCAGCCAGTGGGGCGGGCTGGGCTGGGAGGAGCTGACCGACGGCGCCCTGGTGGCCAGCCAGCCGATCGGCGCGCCGTCCTGGTACCCGTGCAACGACCGGCCGGCCGACAAGGCGTCGTACCAGATCTCGATCACCACCCCCTCGCCGTACACGGTGGTCACCGGCGGGCGGCTGCTCACCCGTACCACCCGTGCCAGCAGCACCACCTGGGTCTACGAGCAGGCCGCGCCGACCTCCAGCTACCTGGTCGGGATAGCGATCGGCGGCTTCGAGAAGGTCCTGCTGGTGGACGCCGAGCCCGGTGCCGTCCCGCAGGTCGGCTACGTGGCGCCCCGCCTGGTGCCGCGCTTCGCCACCGACTTCGGCCGCCAGCCGCAGATGCTGCGCCTGTTCGAGCAGCTCTTCGGGCCGTACCCGTTCGGCGAGTACGCGGTGGTGGTGGTCGACGAGGAACTCGACGTGCCGGTCGAGGCGCAGGGCATGGCCGTCTTCGGTACCAACCACGTGGACGGCGCGCGCGGCTCGGAGCGGCTGGTCGCGCACGAGCTGGCCCACCAGTGGTTCGGCAACAGCGTCACGGTCGCCGACTGGCGGCACATCTGGCTCAACGAGGGCCTGGCCAAGTACGCGGAGTGGCTCTGGGCGGAGCGCTCGGGCGGGCGCAGCGCGCAGGCGCACGCCGCCGACGCGCACCGGATGGTGGCCGCGCTGCCGCAGGACCTGCGGCTGGCCGACCCCACCCGCAAGCTGATGTTCGACGACCGGCTCTACGAGCGCGGCGGCCTGACGATCCACGCGCTGCGCTGCGAACTGGGTGAGGAACCGTTCCTGCGGATGCTGCGGGAGTGGGCGCCCAGCCGCCGTGGCTCGGTGGCGACCACGGCGGACTTCATGGTGCACGCGCAGCGGTACGCCGCGCGCTCGCTGGTGGAGCTCTTCGACGCCTGGCTGTACCAGGTCGCCCTGCCGCGGCTGCCGGTGGCGGGGGGGGGGGGGGGGGGGGGACGGGGGGGGGGGGGGGGC
>NZ_BAAALF010000056.1:35563-41895 GCF_039528135.1 Kitasatospora nipponensis
CCTGAGGCCGGCACCGGTGGCCGGGGCGCCCCGGTCAGCCGATGGTGGCCAGCCGGGGGACGACGCGCTCCGCCAGCTGCTCGGCGAACTCCACCGGGTGCCGGTCCGGGGTCACCTGGATCTCGGTGACACCGAGCTTCGCCAGCTGCTCGGCCTCGGCCAGGAAGGTGTCCAGCTCGCCCAGCGCCGGGCGGCGGCTGGCCATCACGGTCTTCTCGACCGCCTCGTAGTCGCGACCCACCTCGGCGCAGTGCGCGCGCAGCACCTCCAGCTTGTGGGTGACCTCCTCGACGCTCGTGCCGAACAGGTTGCAGGCGTCCGCGTACTGCGCGACCAGCCGCAGCGTCTTCTGCTCGCCGCCCCCGCCGATCAGGATCGGCGGGCGCGGGCTGCTCAGCGGCGCCGGGACGCAGATCGTCTCGTCGAGCTGGTAGTGCCGCCCCTGGTAGGGGCCGTCGTCCTCGCTCCACATCTGCAGGCAGATCTGCAGGGTCTCCTCCAGCCGCTCGAAGCGCTCGCCCACCGGGACCACCGGCACGCCGAGCGCGCGCTGCTCCCGCTCGTACCAGGAGGCCCCCAGGCCCAGCCGCGCCCGGCCGCCGGAGAGCACGTCCAGGGTGGTGACGATCTTCGCCAGCAGGCCCGGGTGGCGGTACATGACGCCGGTGACCATCAGACCCAGCGTCATCCGCTCGGTGAGCGCGGCCAGGTAGCCGAGGGTGGTGTAGCCCTCCAGCATCGGCTCCTCGGCCCGGCCGATGTGCTCCATCTGGAAGTAGTGGTCCATCACCGAGAAGGAGGCGATCCCCGCCTGCTCGGCGATCCGCGCCGTCTGCGCCAGCGTCGGCGCGATCAGCGCGGGGTCGGCGGGGGTCGAGAAGTTCCAGTAGTGCAAGCCGAGCTTCACCTGTTCATACCTCCACGCGGAAGAGGGCGGCCCTGCCGCCGGCGACCCCCAGCATAGGAGAACCCGGCCGTGATTCCGGGCCTTTGACCGCTCGTCAGGCCAAGTGAAGCCCTAGGGTGTCGACATGCCGCACCCCGATCCGCGTGACCGCCACCTCGCCGCGTGCGCCGCCTCCCCCAGCTACCCGGAGGTCGGCGCGACCCGCGGGGCCGCGCTGCCGGACGGGTACGCCTGGGTGCGCCGGCGGGTGCACCTGGGGCGCGGGCGGCAGGTGTTCGAGCAAGCCGGTGCGTACGTGCTGGACTGGGGCGTCCAGCGCGGTTCGGGCTTCGCCGTGCACCCCGCCCGGCCGGTGCGCGACGGGGCCACCGTACTGGTGCGGCTGCGGCTGCCCGGGATGCGGCTGCCGGCCCTGGTGATCCCGTGCCGCGTGGTGTGGGCGGTCCGGGACGCGGAGCGGATCGGCTTCGCCTACGGAACGCTGCCGGGCCACCCCGAGTGCGGCGAGGAGTCCTTCGTGGTGCACCTCGACGAGGGGGGCGACGTCTGGTTCGAGGTGGTCGCCTTCTCCCGCCTCGCCGCCTGGTACGCCCGGCTCGCCCGCCCGCTCGCGCTGCTGCTCCAGCACCTGGCCATCGAGCGCTACCTGCGGGTGGTCGCCCGCGCCTGCGCGCGGTGACCCGGGTCAGGGGGCCGGGGTGAAGAGCAGGCAGGCGTTGTGGCCGCCGAAGCCGAAGGAGTTGGTCAGGGCCGCGGAGATCCGCTGGGCGCGAGGAGCGCCGGTCACGATGCACGTCCGCCCCCCGAGCCGGATCAGGTCCAGGCCCGTCGCGATCGCTTCGGCGCCCGAGGCACAGGCGCTGACCGGGGTGTGCGCGCCACCGCGGGCGCCGAGTTCGCTGGTCCCTGCCATCGACTCTGACACGGCCGTTACGGATGTCCGGATAGCGGCGGCCACGGATCGTGCCAGCAGGGCTTTGTAGCATCCGTACACGTGTCATCCGCCCCGGGCCTCACGCCCCGGGCAGCCGGCGGGTGAGGAAGTCGTCGATCAGTGCGGCGATCTGGGCGCTGTGGGTCTCCAGCGCGAAGTGGCCGGCGGGCAGCAGGTGGACCTCGGCCTCGGGCAGGTCCCGCAGGAAGGCGGTGGCGCCGGCCGGGCCGAAGATCTGGTCGTGGGCGCCCCAGGCGGCGAGCAACGGGACCTGGCTGGCGCGGAAGTAGGCGTGGAAGTCCGGATAGAGCGCGACGTTGCTGCCGTAGTCGCCGATCAGCTTCAGCTGGACGCGGTCCTGGCCGGGGCGCTGCAGCAGGGCGATGTCGTGGCGCCAGGCGTCGGGGTTGAGCAGGCTCTGGTCGGTGACGCCGTGGATGTACTGCCAGCGCACCCCCTCGGCGCTCTGGGTGGCCCGCACCGGGGCCTCGGTGACCGGATTGGGGTCGGCCCAGTAGGCGCGGATGTCCGCCCAGGCCTCCTCGACCAGCCCCTCCTCGTAGGCGTTGCCGTTCTGGGTGACGATCGCGGTGATCCGCTCGGGGTGGGCCAGCGCGAGGCGCAGGCCCACCGGCGCGCCGTAGTCCTGCACGTAGAGGGCGAACCGGTCCAGGCCCAGCCGCTCGGTGAACTCGCCCAGCACGGCGGCCAGGTGGTCGAAGGTGTAGTCGAACTCCTCGACCGGCGGGGCGGCGCTGTAGCCGAAGCCGGGGTAGTCGGGGGCGATCACCCGGTAGCGGCCGGCGAGCAGCGGGATCAGGTCGCGGAACATGTGCGAACTGGCGGGGAAGCCGTGCAGCAGGAGCAGCACGGGCGCGTCGGGGGCGCCGGCCTCGCGGTAGAAGATCTCGCGGCCCTGGATCGTGGTGGTCCGGTAGTGGATCTTCGCGCTCATTCTAACCGCCTAAAGTGAAATGACCGGTTGTCGATGGGTCCATCGAAGCACCCGGCGGACAACCGGTCAAGTGGTGATAGAGGGTTAGAAGCGATTGAGCGGCCTGATGTTCGGCGCGATCGCCGAGTTCAGCTGGAGCAGGATGATCAGCGCCACGCTCAGGTAGGTGCTGACCAGCCCCAGCGCCACCGCCCCCGCGTACAGCGTCTGGGCCACCACGATCCGCCGCCGGGCCGCCGCCGCCAGCCCGGCCGGGGCGTCGGGGCGGATCAGGCCGGCCCGCTCGGCGTAGCGCAGCGCGGCGAGCAGCAGCAGGCCCAGGGCCAGCAGGTGCAGCCAGTAGACCAGCAGCGCGACCCGGTAGGTCTCGTACTGGGCGAGCAGCGCGGTGGAGAACGGCATCAGCGAGACCACGCAGAGGAAGGCCAGGTGGATCCAGGTCAGGTGCCGGTCGCCGCGGGACAGGTGGTCGAGCTGCGCCTGCTGGCCCAGCCAGAACATCCCCAGGGTCAGGAAGCCGAGCAGGAAGACCGCCAGCCGCGGGACCAACCGCGCCAGCGCGTGCCAGAGTTGCCCCTCGCCGCCGATCGCGTCCGGCGCCCAGAGCGGGTGCTGGGCGTGCAGCATCTCCAGCACGGGCACGTGCAGGTCCAGCACCAGCAGCGTCATGGCGACCGCGAAGATGCCGTCGCTGATCGCCGCCAGGCGGTGCACGCTGCCCCCGACGATCCGGTGGTAGGTGGTCGGCATGGTCTTCTCCCCCCGTCGAAAGCGACCATCCAAGCAGGCGTGATCATCTGACGATCCGTCGGGGTCGGCGAGGTCGGCGACTAGGCTGCGGGGAGCATGATCCGCATCCGAACCCGGGGGAAGAACGCACCATGACACGACTCACCGTCACCTATCTCGGCGGCCCCACCGCGCTGCTGGAGCTCGGCGGCCTGCGCCTGCTGACCGATCCCACCTTCGACGACCCGGGCGAGTACCCGATCGGCAACCGCGTCCTGGTCAAGACGGCCGGCTCCGCGCTGGGCGCCGAGCAGCTCGGCCCGGTGGACGCCGTCCTGCTCTCGCACGACCAGCACCCCGACAACCTCGACCGGGCCGGCCGCGCCTACCTGGACACCGCGCCCACGGTGCTGAGCACGGCCTCGGCCGAGCAGCGCCTGCCCGCCGCCGCGGTGCGGGCGCTGGCGAACTGGAGCAGCGTCGAGCTGCCCCGCCCCGACGGCGGGGTGCTGCGGGTCACCGGGGTGCCGGCCCAGCACGGTCCGGACGGCACCGAGCACCTGGTCGGCGAGGTGACCGGCTTCCTGCTGGCCGGTGCGGGCCTGCCGACGGTCTACGTCAGCGGCGACAACGCGTCCCTGGCGGTGGTCCGCACGATCGCCGACCGGCTCGGCCCGGTCGACGTCGCGCTGCTCTTCGCCGGCGCGGCCCGCACCCCGCTGGTCGACGGTCCGCTCACGCTCACCAGCGAGGAGGCCGCGCAGGCCGCGCTGCTGCTGGGCGCCGCGCGGGTGGTGCCGCTGCACTTCGAACAGTGGGGGCACTTCACCGAGGGGGCGCCGAGCCTGCGGCAGGCCTTCGAGCGGGCCGGACTCGCCGAGCGGTTGCGGCTGCCGGGTCCGGGCGAGCGCATCGAGTTCACCGGGTTCACCGGGTCCTGAGCCCACGGCCGGGCGGGCCGCCGACCGTGGGGCCGCTCCCACGGTCGGTCCCACGGCCGGTCCCACGGCCGCTCGCGCGGGCGGCGGCTCAGCCCGCGGGCACCTCGGCCGGGCGCTTGAACATCCGGGTCGCGGTGATCTCGCCGTGGATCGCCGGACCGTCCGGGTCCTGCGGGGCGGGCAGGCCCGGCCGCAGGTGCTCCTCGACCGAGATGTACTTCAGGCCCGCGCGCAGGTCGGCGTCGTTGCGCAGCCGGATGACCAGCGGGAACTCGGCCAGCGCCGTGGTGTCGAAGAGCCCGGTGGTGTAGATCAGCTGCACGCCCAGCGCGTCGGCCACCGCGCGCTGCAGCTCCAGCAGGTAGGTGGCGTTGGCGCGGCCGATCGGGTTGTCCAGGAAGAGCGTGCCGGCGTGCCGCAGCTGCGACTGGCCGCGGTCGTTGGCCCGCAGCGCGGCCATCGTGCAGTACAGGGCGATGGCCGCGGTGAGCAGCTGCCCGCCGGAGAAGACGTCCGACATCTGCCCCACGCTCACCCGCTCGGCGCGCAGCACCGCGTCGGGCTTGAGGATCTCGACGCTGACGCCGCGCGGGCCCATCGCGGCGGCCACCCCCCGCAGCAGCAGGGACATGCCGTCGCGGCGCAGGTCGCTGTTCTTGCGCACCGCCGAGCGGGTCGCCTCGTCGATCACCTCGCCCAGGCGCTCGGCGAGCACGCTCTGGTCCGGGTCCTCGAAGCGGATCCGCAGGAACTCCTGCCCGCTCCACTCCCCCAGGCCCTCCGGCAGCCGGGAGAGCCGCTGGGCGGCGCGCAGGGTCGCCAGCGAGGTCTCCACCAGCCCGCGCAGCCGGTCCACGATCGAGCCGCGGTTGCGCTCCAGCTGGGTGAGCTCGTCGCTGAGCACCCGCAGCCGGGGCGCGAAGGCGGCCGCCCAGGCGGCGGCGTGCTCGGGCAGGGCCGCGGCCGGCAGCTCGCGGATCTGCTGGCGGGCGGGGGTGCGCACGGCCTCGTAGCGGGCCGCGTTGGCGTGCCGCACCAGCGCGTCCGAGGCGTCGCGCACGGCGAGTTCGGCGGCGGTGAGCTCGGCGGAGGCGGCCCGCAGCGCGCGGCGGGTCTCGGTGGCGGCGGTGCGGGCCTCGGCGAGCGAGTCGAGGTACGGCTCGGGGGCCGCCTCGCCCTCCTCGGGCGCGTGGTCGCGCAGACCGTCGCGCATCAGAGCGGCCGCCTCGTCGAAGTCGGCGGCGCCCGACTGCGCCTTCTCCAGGGTGCGCAGCAGCTCGGCGTGCTCGATCCGGGCGCTCTCGAGCAGCTCGCGGCGCTCGGCCAGCTCTCCGGTGGCGCCGCGCAGCAGCAGTTGGGCGTGCTCGGGGTCGGTGGGCACCAGCGCCTCGGGCAGCTCGGTGTGCGCCTCGCCGGAGGCCGGCGCCGAGCGCTCGACCTCGGCGCGCAGCCGGCCCAGCTGCTCGCTGGCGACGGCCGAGCGGGACTCGATGGTGGCCACCAGCTCCTCGGCGCGCGCGGCGGCGGCCTGCCGGGCCGGGCCGTCCGCGCCGTCGGTGCTGGTCAGCAGCTCCTCGGCGCGGGTGCGGACCTTGTTGGTCAGGCGGTCGAGCTCGGCCTGGGCGGCCGTCTCGTCGCTCTCCGCGCGGGCCTGCTCGGCCCGCAGGTCGGCGCCGACGCCGACCTTCTCGTAGAGCTGGGCGGCCGCCCGGTAGGCCTCGCGCAGCGCGGGCAGCGAGGCGGTGGGCAGCTGGTCGGCGGTCGCGACCGTGCCGGAGAGCTCGGCGCGCTCGGCGCGCAGCGTGCGGGCGGTGCGGCGGGCGTCGTCGGCGGGGCGCTGGGCGGCCCGGCGGTCCTCGTCGCAGG